>DASQJV010000320.1:0-4132 GCA_035630855.1 Allosphingosinicella sp.
CGTCCATCGCGCCAGCCAGGGCGCATAATAACGCGCCCCGTGGTAATAGAAGCCGCTTTCCTCGTCGCGTTCCTTGCCGGTGTAGCGATATCGCTTGGGCGTCTCGGTGGTGGCCCGCACCGCCTGGTAGGTGGTGCTGCCATAGGGCGCATATTCCTCGTAGGAGACGATCTGCGCCTTGTCGTCGAGCTCGAGGCTGGCCGAGCCGAGATGGTTGCCGAGCTGGTAGCGGACGAGCTGTCCGGGCGCGGGGTCGATGGCGGCGGTGCCGACGGTGCGGGTCTCGACGAGGGCGATGCGCTGCTTGTCGTCCATCACATGGAGCGTTTCGCGCTCGACCAGCTGAGCGCCCTGGCGGCGGCGGAAGATCTCGAAGCCGCCGAGGTAGATGCGCTCCTCGGTCAGGGCCGCGGATTTCTCCCAGACCTTGCGTACCCGCTGCCCCGCTGCGTCGTAGACGTAGAAGGCCTCGCCGCCGCCGCCGAGGTCGACCCGGCGCAGCTGGTCGCGCTCGTCCCACGCCATGTTGTCCGCTCCGGCCGAGCCGCCGAGATGGGGCATGCGCACGATGTTGCCGTGGGCGTCGTGGCGACAGGGCTCGGGCGTTCCGGAGTCGCCGATCCGGGTGGATGAAAGGCGGTTGCCGGTCTTGAGCGGATGGGTGCCCTGGCCGTCCTCGATCAGGCTGGCCTCGGCATAGGCGTAATGGCGGGTCCAGCCCGGCAGGAAGGGGTTGGCCCCGTCGTGGCTCATCTCGAGCAGATTGCCGACGGCGTCGTAGACGTAGCTCTCGACATAGGCGGCCATGGCGTTGCCGTCGCCCGGCTGCGGCAGGCGGGCACGAGCGGAATCGTCGTTTCCGTGCGGGATCGGGCCGGCGGCCTGCCCGATGTGCTCGCGCCCGGTCGCCTCTATCAGCCGGTAGAGCGGATTGTAGACATAGTCCGAGCCCGGCTCGACTCGGCGGTTGGCGAAGAAGATCGCCTGCTGGGCGCGGTCTTCGATGCGGGTGATGTTGCCGACCGGATCGTAGGTGTAGCGAAGGTCCTGCACCTGGCACCCCGGCCAGCCGAGCGGCGGCCGGCGCGGGCAGTCGTTGGGGAAGTCGGCGGCGGGGCGGCGGCTGGTCAGCCGGGTCAGCCGGAAGGTCAGCGGATCGTGCTCGTAGGCGGTGCTGACCCTGTTGCCATAGTCGATTCGCCGGCGCTGGCCCTTGGCGTCATAGTCGATCGCGGTGACGAACTGAGTCCATACCGGGCGGCCGCCGAACGTCGCCCCGCGAAGATTGACCTCGACCCGCTCGAGCAGATTGGCTTCGTTATAGCCGGGCCGGACCCGGCTCGGACTCATCGCCGGCGTGTGCGGTGTGGTCAGCAGGACCGGGCGGCTCATCGCGTCGTAGGCGGTCAGGCTTTCATAGGCGTCCGTCTCGAGCAGGGGCGCCAGCGCCGCGTCGAGCGCGGCGATGTCGAGCGGTGCCGCGGCGTCCGCCGGAAACGCCGCCGTATCGCTCTCCGCCGCGCTCCAGTCGACCGCCGCGCGGTAGCGCGTCCCTCCGGTCAGGCGCCGGGATGCGCTCAGCAAATTGCCCTTGAAGTCGTAAGCGCCGGTCGCGGCGGCGCCGGCCTGGTCGAGATGGAGAAACGCCTTGCCGCGCAGATTGCGCGCTTCCGCGTCCGGATGCCGCTCTCCGTAGACCATGCGATCGCTGAGGATCGACTGGGTCGGAGCGGCGGCGTCGGTGCCCGTCACGAGGATCCTGAGCGGCCGGCGCGAGGGATCATATTCGCTGCGCGAGTCGTGGCCGCGGCTGTTCCACGATCGCAGCGGCCTGCCGGCGGCGTCGGCGAGCGTCCAGCGCTCGCCCGCTTCCATGCTCGACTGGCGGATGCGATTGCCGAGCATGTCGTAGGCGTAGAGCATGACGATCCGGCCGAGCTTATCGCCGCCCTGCTCGATCGAGTCGCGGACCGAACGCTGGTTGCCTTCGATGTCGAGCTCGACCCGGGTCGCGAACAGCCGATGGGGGGCGGTTGGGATCGCCGGATCGGGCCCGCAATCGGCGAGCGTGAGGAACGGCCGGCCGAGGCTGTCGAAATGGGCGCTGGTCGGCGTCGCGGCATGGGCGGCGGCCTTGACGGCGGCGGCCTGTTCCTGCGCCCCCAGCGCCGCGGTCGCGCGCTGGGCGTGCCAGGTCTTCCACGACGTCCCCCCGGCCACGCCGAGCGCCGCGAAATAGCGGGCGGTCAGGCCGGCGATGTCGGAGTCGGTGCGCGGATCGCGAAGGACGGTGTCGTTCACGTCCCACGTCACCTGCCGCCACGGATCGAACAGCACTTTCTCATAGCTGTGATTGGGGTGCAGCGTGGCGACCGCGCGGCCGGCGGGATCGTAGAACAGGATCGGGCTGACCCCGGTCGCGACGCCATATTCGAACCCGTGATCCGCGCTGAAGAAGGGCTCGTACCGGCGAACCGGCCTGCCCTTGTTGTTGAAGATGGTCCAGCCGCTGCCGACCCAGCGCGGAGCGACCGTCGGACCGCCGTCGACGACCGGCCCGGGCTCGGCCTGGATCTTCTTCTGGATCTCGCGGCCGAAGCCGTCGGAATAGGAGAAGCCGTGCTGGACCTTGGTCTTCGCGCCGGCGGCGAGGTCGGCATGGTGGGTTTCGCGAACCACCGAATAGACCGCCGCCGGCTGCGGCTGCGCCTGGCCTTTGCTGCGCTGGTAGGCGAACAAGTCATAGGTGAGCCGCGTCGTGGCCCGGCCGAGGATGGCCCACGGGTCGTCGAGAGGGTCGGCCATATGGGCGAGGACGACGCTCTCGTCGAGGTCCGCGGCCAACTCGTCGAGGGAGTCGCTGGAGCTGTCCTCCGGCTTGCCCATGATCGCCGTTGCCACCACCAGGCCGAGCGCGTCGAAGGCGACCGCGGACCGGTTGCGGTTCGCGTCGCTGACCAGCGCCGGCTGGAGGAGCCGGTAATCGTTGCCGGGGCGCGCCGGATCGATCGTGCCGTCGGCCTTCCGCTCGCCGACGCTGGTCCGGTTGCCGACGGCATCGAACGCCTCGCACAGCAGCAGATCGTGACTGTCATAGCCGACCCGGGCTTCCGTGCTGACCGCATCGCTGTGGAAAGGATCGCGGAAGCGCAGCGGAAGGAAGAAATGGGCTCGGGCATAAGCCAGCTCCAGCGCCGCGGTGTCGCCGGAGCCGGGCGACAGGAAGCTCCGGCCGGACGGGATCCACCACAGGCCGGCTTCGTCGGTCGCAGGGAAGCGGTTGTCCGCCGTCAGTTCCTGAGTGGATAGATAACCGCCTCGGTCGCCCCCCTGGCCGCCAAGGGTTGTCGCGGGGACGGGAATCAGTGCCTGCCCTGCGCGCCGGTAGACCTCGTCGAGCAGGCCCGGGGTGAAGGCGAGCTTGTAGGTCTCTCCGGCCAGCGCCAGGCGGCCGCCCGTACCGAGCGGCAGCAGGCCGTCCAGATCGTCGGCTCGATAGAGCGTTCGGACATGCTCGATCAGCCGCCGCCGCCGTCCGGTTCCGGGTGCTGCTTCATATGCCCCCTCGCCGTCGAAGACATGGCTGAGCCCGCCTCCCGTCTCCGACACGAAATGGCTTTGATTGAAGCGCCCGGCGGCGGGTGGCGGCCCGTAACCGGTAAGCTCCCAGGTCCGCGACTCCGCCGGCGAGGGCGCGCGATAATCGTCGGGGTACAGGGCGACATCGTCGACCGGCCCGGTGAAGCGATGCTCCGAATAGGTGACCAGGGTTGCGGTCTGCTTCGCCCGGTCGTCCGCCAGCGCCAGGTCGGAAGCGCGGCGTCCGTAGCCGATGGCGGCTTCCTTCAGCACGTTGCCCGAAGCGTCGACCTCGAGCGTCAGGGCATGCTGCAGGCGCGGATCGGCTGGGTTGCGTTCGTAATGATAGGTCAGCGCTTCGCGGGGATGGGTGAAAAATACTCCGTGCCGGTTGGCGCCGCGCGGCTGCTCACGCCGGACGGTGAAATTCTGCTCGGCGACGGTGTAGGGGTGGGGTTCGGCGGCGCTGCCGTCGAGCCCATAGACTTCCTGACGCAGCATCGATCCCTTGAGCGCCCGGCAAGCCTCGCGCTCCTCTTCGAGGCTGAGGCCC
>DASQJV010000321.1:0-2513 GCA_035630855.1 Allosphingosinicella sp.
CTTGACGGAGCCGGCCGTCATGGTGAGCCTCGTCTTCCCCCTCGCCGGCTGCGCCACCGGGGGCAAGAAGACCAAGGCCGACACCCAATATGTCGCGCGCGACGTCAACACCCTCTACAACCTCGCCAAGAAGCGGCTCGACGCGCGCGACTATGCGACCGCGGGAGCGGTGTTCGACGAGGTCGAGCGCCAGCATCCCTATTCGGTCTGGGCCCGACGCGCCCAGCTGATGAGCGCCTTCAGCTATTACGCCGCCAAGGATTACACCAAGTCGATCGAATCCGCCCGCCGGTTCCTCTCCATCCATCCCGGCAATCGCGACGCGCCCTACGCTTACTACCTGATCGCGCTCAGCTATTACGAGCAGATCACCGACGTCACCCGCGACCAGAGCACCACCCGGCAGGCGCTCGACGCGCTTGGCGAGCTCGTCCGCCGCTATCCGGACACGCGCTACGCCGCCGACGCCCGTCTCAAGGTCGATCTCGTCCGCGACCATCTCGCCGGCAAGGAGATGGAGATCGGCCGCTTCTACCAGCGCCGCGCCCAGTGGCTGGCCTCGGTGATGCGGTTCCGGATCGTCGTCGACCAATATCAGACGACCAGCCACACGCCCGAGGCCCTGTTGCGCCTCACCGAATCCTATCTCGCCCTCGGCATCCCCGAGGAGGCGCGCCGCTCGGCGGCGGTGCTTGGAGCCAATTATCCGAACACCAAATGGTACCAGCGGGCCTATTCGCTGGTCCAGAAGCACGCGCCGGCAACACCCGCCGCTTGATCCTTTGACTCGGACGGTGGCAGAGTCCGCGTCATGCTGACCGGGCTCTCCATCCGCGACGTCGTCCTGATCGAGAGCCTCGACCTCGAATTCGGTCCCGGCCTCGGCGTGCTCACCGGCGAGACCGGCGCCGGCAAGTCGATCCTTCTCGACGCGCTCGGCCTCGCGCTCGGCGCCCGCGCCGACAGCGGCCTCGTCCGCCAGGGCCAGGCCCAGGCCGTCGTCACCGTCAGCTTCGATCTGCCCGGCGAGCACCCCGCCCACGCCCTGCTCCGCGACAACGGCCTCGAGGGCGAGCCCGGCGAGCCCCTCGTCGTCCGCCGGATCGTCCGTGCCGACGGCGGCAGCCGGGCCCTCGTCAACGACCAGTCCGCCTCGGTCGCCCTGGTCCGCGAGCTCGGCGCCCTGCTGGTCGAGGTGCACGGCCAGCACGACGATCGCGGCCTGCTCAATCCGCGCGGCCACCGCGCCCTGCTCGACAGTTTCGGCCGGATCGACTCCGGCCCGGCCGAGCAGGCCTATCGCGCGTGGGGCGAAGCCGAGGCCGCTCTGGCCCGCGCCCGCGAGGACCTCGAAGCCGCCGCGCGCGACCGCGAATGGCTCGACCATTCGGTGTCCGAGCTGAGCCGGCTCGCCGCCGAGCCGGGCGAGGAAGCGGCCCTGGCCGGCCTCCGCTCCGATATGCAGAAGGGCGCCCGGCTGGCGGAGGATATCGCCGCGATCGGCCAGCTTCTCGACGGGTCCGAGGGCGGGCTCTCGCTCTGCCGCCAGGCGGCGCGCCGGCTCGACCGGATCGCCGGCGAGCATGAACGCCTCGCCGAGGCGCTCGAGGCGCTCGACCGGGCGCTGGTCGAGGCGTCCGAGGCGGAGGACCGGCTCGAAGCCGCCGCCGCGGCCCTCGCCTATGATCCGGCCCGGCTGGAGGAAGCGGAGACCCGATTGTTCGAGATCCGCGCCATCGCCCGCAAGCACCGGGTCGAGCCCGATTCGCTGCCGGCGCTGGCCGAGGAGCTGGCGGCGAAGCTCGCCGCGCTCGAAGCCGGCGAGCAGAGCCTCGGCGCCCTGGAGAAGAGGGTCCGCGACGGCCGCGCCGCCTATCTCGCCGAGGCCGGGCGCCTGACCGAACTCAGGGTCGCGGCCGCCGCCCGCCTCGATTCGGCGGTGGCGCGCGAGCTCGCCCCCCTGAAGCTCGACTCCGCCCGCTTCCGGACCCTGGTCGAGCCGCTCGCCGAGGCGCAATGGGCGGCGCGCGGCCGCGACCGGGTCGAGTTCGAGGTCTCGACCAACCCCGGCGCCCCGTTCGCGCCTTTGACCAGGATCGCCAGCGGCGGCGAGCTCGCCCGCTTCATCCTCGCCCTCAAGGTCGCGCTGGCCGAGCGCGGCGACGCCCGGACGATGATCTTCGACGAGATCGACCGGGGGGTCGGCGGCGCCGTCGCCAGCGCCGTCGGCGAGCGCCTCCACCGGCTCGCGGAAGGTGCGCAGCTGCTCGTCGTCACCCACAGCCCCCAGGTCGCCGCCCGCGGCGCCCGCCATCTCCTCATCGAGAAGAGCCACGAGGGCCTCGTCACCCGGACCAGCGTCCAGACCCTCGACGAAGGCCGCCGCCGCGAGGAAATCGCTCGGATGCTGTCGGGCGCGCAGGTGACCGACGAGGCGAGGGCGCAGGCGGTGCGGCTTCTGGAGGCGGCGTGAGCGCCCCGGGTCAGTCCATCTTCACCTTGCACAGCGCCTG
>DASQJV010000322.1:0-3383 GCA_035630855.1 Allosphingosinicella sp.
AGATGGATGTTGCCCAGGTCGAGGGCGCTTGCCGCGACCTCGAGCATATATTCGGGATTACCGGGCTCGCGCGCGATCAGCGCCTCCATTGCCTTGGCGAAGCTTTGATAGTGGCGCCGGGCGGCCGGCCAGTCGCGGTGAACTTCGTAAACCCGCCCGATCCAATATTCGCTCTTGGCGTGGGCAAAGAGCCGGTCCGGATCATCGGGGTCCCGCGCCAGCTGCTCCGCCGTGACCCGCCGAGCTTCGCCGAACGCCGCCAGAGCTGGCCGCATGTTTCCGCCCGTCAGCGCGTCTTCTCCCAGAGCGTGGAAGATGCGGGCTCGACGCAGCAGCGAATCGGGCGGCAGAGAGGTGACGTCCTGACCGGCGTAGCGGGCGAGCGCGCGCTCGTTGACGGCGGTGAGGACTTCGATTCGTCCGACGCCTTTCAGAATTTCCCGCAAGTCGGTCAGCATGAACTCGACCAATCCTTCCGCCTGGGCCCTCTGCCGCTGGGCCTCGGCGCGGGCGTTGAGGGCGAAGGCCGTCAACAAGGCCATGGCTAGCATCGCCGCGACGGCCGCCGCCGTGACGTAGGTCACGCGGCGGATTCGCCTTTGCGCGTCCCTCTGCACCAGGGCGTCGAGCCCGACCCCGGCGAGTCCCGCGACCAGCTTCAGGAGGCCCAGCCTCCGCCCGTCGCCTTCCTTGCGCAGGTCGGCCGCGAGAGGCTCGGCGCCGCTCTCGGTCAGGGCCGGCGAAAAGCACTGGCCCGGCTCCCCGTCGACGATCGCGGTGAAGACCGGGCGGCCGGGATGGAGATCCCGGAAGGTCGCGATCTCCTTCGCGACCCAGGGGGAGGCCGCGCTGTGCGGCGAGCAGACGACGATCAGATTCTTCGATACCGCAAGCGCCGCCCGAACCCTTTCGCTGAGGTCGCCCGCCGCCGGCAGCTCGTCGCGGTCGCGGAAGATCGGGGTCAGGCGTGCCGGAACCGTCCCGTCCTCGCCCTCAGTCCCGGCCAGCCGCTTCGGCAGCCGATAGCCTTCCAGCTTGCGGTGCAGCCACCGCCCCACCTTGGCGTCCTTGTGGCTGTAGCTGATGAACGCGACATAGCCCCCGGCCGCGCCGGGTCCCGCTTCGGCCATGGATATCCCCCCGCGGGCGCGGGCAGGGTGGGCCGCGCCCTCCGGCAAGGTGCCAGAGGGCGGGCGAGTCGACAATATATCAAAAACTTAGATTTGGACGCCGCTTCGGAGAGATTCAGCCCAGCTTCTGCGCCAGGAAGCTGGGGACGGGGCCGTTCCAGCCGTCCTCCTCAGCCGCCGGTTCCGGCTCGCGCCAGGGTTCGGGCCGGCGGGCGGGGCGGGACTCGCGCTTCGGCCCTGCCCTCGGCGACGGCTCGGCCGCTTCGGCTTCCTCCCGCCGCGGTTCCGGCCGGCGTTCGGCCCGCTCGGGCGCGGTCTCGGCCTTGGCCGCCTCGCGCCTCGGCCGAGGCTCGCGCTTCGGCTCTTCCGACCGGCCGCGCCCCCGCGGAGCCCTCGCCCCGCGCCCGCGGCCGGGACGCTCCTCTTCCTCGCCTTCGGGGGGCGCGGATTCGGCGAGGCCGGCCGCCGCAATCCCCTCGACGGCGCGGATCTGCGCCCCGGTCAATTTCTCGATCGCCTCGATCGCCTCGGCGTCGGCGGCGGTGGCGAGGGTGATGGCGATCCCGGTCTTGCCGGCGCGGCCGGTGCGGCCGATGCGGTGGATATAATCGTCGGGATGCCACGGCACGTCGTAGTTGAAGACGTGGCTGACGTCCTTGATGTCGAGGCCGCGGGCGGCGACGTCGGAGGCGACGAGGATGTTGATCTCGCCGGACTTGAAGCGCTCGAGCTCGCGGATCCGCTCGGGCTGCTCCATGTCGCCGTGGATCTCGCTGGCGTTGAGGCCGGAGCGCTTGAGGCTCTGGGCGAGCTCGCGGACCGTCGTCTTGCGGTTGCAGAAGACGATGGCGGTTCGGACGTCATTGCCTTTGAGGCGGTCGGTCAGGACCTGCTTCTTGCGCCTCGAATCGACCTTGAGCAGACGCTGGTCGATCGACACGTTGGCGGTCGCCGGCCGGGCGACCTCGATCGTCTTCGGGCCGGTCAGGAACTTGTCGGCGAGCTTCTTGATCGGGCCCGGCATGGTCGCCGAGAAGAGCAGGGTCTGGCGCTGGTTGGGAAGCTTCGAGCAGATTTCCTCGATGTCGGGGATGAAGCCCATGTCGAGCATCCGGTCGGCCTCGTCGATGACGAGCAGGCCGCAGCCGGTCAGAAGGATCTTGCCGCGGCCGTAGAGGTCCATCAGCCGGCCGGGCGTGGCGATCAGCACGTCGACGCCCTTCTCCAGCTTCTTGATCTGGTCGGCCATGTTGGTCCCGCCGATCAGCAGGGCCATGTTGAGCTTGTGATACTTGCCGTATTTCTCGAAATTCTCCGAAACCTGCATGGCAAGCTCGCGGGTCGGCTCGAGAATCAGCGAGCGCGGCATCCGCGCCCGGCTTCGGCCCTGGGCGAGGATGTCGATCATCGGCAGGACGAAGCCGGCGGTCTTGCCGGTCCCGGTCTGGGCGATGCCGATGATGTCGCGGCCCATCAGCACCGGCGGGATCGCCTGCTTCTGGATCGGGGTGGGGGTGTCGTAGCCGGATTCCTCCACGGCGCGGAGCAATTCGTCGGATAGGCCGAGATCGGCAAAACTCATAACGGTTCCGGGTGATTGAGCGGCCTCGCAGCGAGCCGCTTCAGCGCAGTCGCTTGGGCGAAGCGGGCCTTCGAGTCAAGAAAGCTCAACGCCGGACGACCGGTTCCAGGCCGCGGAAGCGGTCGATCTCGCAGGCGCCGCCCATCCGCGAGCGGATGGTGTCGCGGTCCTCGCAGACCATCCCGTCCGGATTGGGGGTGATGTAGAAGCCGTAATAATAATCGAGCGCCGGGCAGCTGCTCTCGAGCTTCGCCCGCACCCGCTGGCGGTTTCGCAGGATGAGATCGACGCTGCTCTTGCCGACCAGCGTGGCGGCGGCGATGGCCCGGGCCGGGACGCATTTCGGCCCCTTGCCCTCCTTCCATTCGACCCGCGTCGGAGCGGTCTGCCGGAAGCGGATGATGACCTGCTCGCGGACCAGGGACTGTCCGTACTGGATCGGCCGGGCCGGCGGCGCGGCCGCGGGCGCGCCCGCGGCGAGCAGCAGCAGGGCCGCCGCGCCCGCGCGGATCAGTGAGGAGCCTTCCATCGCCCCGACCCATCCGCGCAAGCGCTTGAACATGCGATTAATCCCCCGCTTGCAGAAGGCGCGTTTGCGCCATAGTAACGCCGCCACATTCGGGTGGCCCAAAATGCGCCGCCTCCAACGCCAGCGGAGACACGAACATGGC
>DASQJV010000323.1:0-8463 GCA_035630855.1 Allosphingosinicella sp.
AACTGCTCGAACAATTACGGCCCTTATCACTTTCCCGAAAAGCTGATCCCGCTGACGATCCTCAATGCGCTCGAAGGCAAGAAGCTGCCCGTCTACGGCAAGGGCGAGAATGTCCGCGACTGGCTCCATGTCGAGGATCATGTCCGGGCCCTCGAGCTGGTCGCGACCCGGGGCGCGATCGGCGAGAGCTACAATGTCGGAGGGCGCGCCGAGCGCACCAACCTCGACGTCGTCGAGACCATCTGCGACCTGCTCGACGAGCGCCGGCCGCTGGACGGCGGCCGGAGCCGGCGCTCGCTGATCGCCTTCGTCGCGGACCGCCCCGGCCACGACCGGCGCTACGCCATCGATCCCTCCAAGATCGAGCGCGAGCTCGGCTGGCGGGCCCGGGAGAGCTTCGAAAGCGGGATTGCCGGGACGATCGACTGGTATCTCGCCAACGACTGGTGGTGGCGCCCGATCCGGGAGGGCAAATATTCCGGCGCCAGGCTCGGGACGGGCTGATGCGGATCCTGGTGACCGGCCGCGAAGGCCAGCTCGCGCGCAGCCTGGTCGAGCGCTCGGCGGCGTTCCCCGGACTCTCGCTTCGGGCGGTCGGCAGGCCCGGCCTCGACCTCGAGCGGCCGGACTCGATCGCCGCCGCGGTCGCGGCCGCCGCTCCGGACGTGGTCGTCAACGCCGCCGCTTATACCGCCGTCGACCAGGCCGAGGACGAGCCCGAGCGCGCCTTCCGGATCAACGGGGCCGCGGCCGGCGAGGTCGCCGCCGCGGCTCGCCGGGCCGGCGCCCGGATGATCCAGGTCTCGACCGACTATGTCTTCGACGGCACCGGCGAGGGCGCCTATGCCGAGAGCGCGCCGACGAGTCCGCTCGGAGTCTACGGCCGCTCCAAGCTGGAAGGCGAGCTTCGAGTCGCCGAGGCCAATCCGGACCACGTCGTCCTTCGCACCGCCTGGGTCTACAGCCCCCACGGCCGCAACTTCGTCAGGACGATGCTCGGCGCCGCCGCCGGGCGCGACGAGCTTAACGTCGTCGCCGACCAGCGCGGCAGCCCGACCGCGGCCGGCGATCTCGCCGACGGGATCCTCGCTTTGGCGGCCGCCTGGCGGGAGCGTCCCCGGCTCGGCCTCGGCGGCACCTACCATCTCGCCGGCACCGGCGAGGCCAGCTGGTTCGATTTCGCCACCGCCATCTTCGAGGAGGCCGGTCGCCACGGGCTTCCGACGGCGGCGGTCAGGCCGATCCGGACCGCCGACTGGCCGACCCGCGCCGCCCGGCCCGCCAACAGCGTTCTCGACAGCGGCCGTTTCGCCGCCGACTTCGGCTATCGGGCGCCGCCGTGGCGGCGGTCGATGGCGGCGGTGGTCGCCGAGCTGGCCCGACCGGCCGATGAGGAATTGCCAAAGTGACGTCCGACCAGACCCGCAAGAGCAACATAGATCCGCTCACCGTCGAGGGCTTCGGCCGCGAATGGGCGACCTTCGACCAGACCCGGCTCGACGAGCGTGAGCACGCCCGGCTGTTCGAGGGCTATTTCTCGATCTTTCCTTTCGAGACCCTGCCGGCCGGGGCCGAAGGTTTCGACCTCGGCTGCGGCTCGGGCCGCTGGGCGGCGATGATGGCGCCGAAGGTCGGGACCCTCCACTGCATCGATCCCTCGGCCGAAGCCCTCGACGTGGCCCGCCGCCGCCTCGCCGGCCAGGATTCGGCCCGATTCCATCTCGCCGGCGCCGATTCCATCCCACTCGCCGACGGCAGCCAGGATTTCGGCTATTCGCTCGGGGTCCTCCATCACATACCCGACACAAGGGCGGCGATGCGCGATTGCGTGAAGAAGCTGAAGATCGGCGCGCCTTTCCTCGTCTATCTCTATTACGACTTCGACAACAAACCGGGATGGTTCCGACGGGTCTGGCAGGGATCGGACCTGGTCCGCCGGGGCGTTTCGCGCCTGCCCTTCCGGCTCCGCAAGGGCGTCACCGACGTGATCGCCGTCACCGTCTACTGGCCGCTGGTCCGGTTCGCGGGGCTCGCCGAGCGGCTCGGCGCGGACGTCTCCAACTTTCCGCTCAGCGCCTACCGGGGCACCAGCTTCTACACGATGCGCACCGACTCGCTTGACCGCTTCGGGACCAGGCTGGAGCAGCGTTTCACCCGCGCCCAGATCGAGGCGATGATGGTCGAATCGGGGCTGACCGAAGTCCGTTTCCGGGAGGACGCGCCTTATTGGGTCGCTTGCGGGCGAAGGACCTCCTGAGGCGCGATGAAGATCCTCGCCTTCCTGAAATACGGGACGCTCGCGGCGAGCACCCGGCAGCGCCTCGTCCAGTACGAGCCCTTCCTCGCCCGGGCCGGCATCGAGGTCGAATATCTGCCGCTGCTCGACAACGATCATGTCCGCCGGCTCGCCGCCGGCCGCCGGGCTTCGCCGACGGAGGTCGCCGGCCGCTATTGGAAGCGCATCCACCAGCTCCTCACCCGGCGCGACTTCGACCTGTTGTGGGTGCATTGCGAGCTCTTCCCTTATCTGCCCGGCCTGTTCGAGAGGCTCGCGGCGGCGACGGGCAAGCCGATCGTCTTCGACTATGACGACGCCATCTTCCATATGTACGACGCGAGCGGGAACCGGGTGGTCCGGGCGCTGCTCGGCAAGAAGCTCCAGCCGCTGCTGAGGCGCGCCTCGCTCTGCCTCTGCGGCAATCGCTATTTGCTCGACTACGCTTCGCGTTTTTCGCCCGATGCGATGCTCCTGCCGACCGTCGTCGACACCGAAGTCTACCGTCCGGCCGAGCCGCGGACTCCGCCGGCGCCGGTCACGATCGGCTGGATCGGCTCGCCCTCGACCTGGCCCTATGTGCGGCCGCTTCTCCCGCTTCTGCGCGAGCTTGCCGAGACCAGGGACGTGCGCATCCGGGTCGTCGGCGCCGGTCCCGGCGCCCGGGCGGACGCCTTCCCCGGCCTCGACCTCGTCGAATGGAGCGAGGAGAGCGAGGTCGAGGAGGTCCGGGCCATGGACATCGGGATCATGCCGCTTCCGGACGAGACCTGGGCGAAGGGCAAATGCGGCTACAAGCTCATTCAGTATATGGCCTGCGCCCTGCCGGTCGTCGCCTCGCCGGTCGGGGTCAATTGCGAGATCATCGCGACGGGCGAGAACGGCTTCCTCGCCGGCGCGCAAGAGGAATGGCGCGAGGCCCTGGGCCGCCTGATCGGCGATTCCGAGCTGCGGCGGACGTTCGGCGCCGCCGGCCGCCGGCGGGCCGAGGAGCGCTATTCTCTCAAGGTCCACGCGCCCCGCCTCGTCGAGGCGCTCCGGTCGCTGGCCTAGAGCGGTGAGCGTTTAGATGGCGCTTGTATCCGTCATGCCGGACTTGATCCGGCATCCACCTTTCTGCCTGATTCCAACGCCTTGGAAAAGGTGGATCCCGGATCAAGTCCGGGATGACGGTTCAACCTGAACGCTGCGCGCTCTAGCCTCCGGGCTTGCGCAGCCAGACGTAGAGGTTGCTCGGGTTCCGATACTGGTAGACGGGCCGGACCAGCTCCTTCAGCGCCTTCTTCGGCCGCGACAGCCTTATCGTCCTGGGGTATCTCAGGAAGGCGTAGCCGTGCCACGGCCCCGGCCGGACCGGCTCGAGGCCGGTCAGCCCGGCCATCGTCCGGATCGAGCTGCGGCGGAAGCAGTTGAGATGCTCGAGCGGCTGGACCGGCATGATCGTGTCGCGGTCGCCCTTGAAGCGCCCCTCCTTCAGGATCTCGAGCAGGCGGTCGATCCGCTCCCCGGAAGGGACCGAGATCTTGATCACTCCGCCGGGCGCGAGCGCCGCCGCCAGAAGCTCCAGCAGCTGAAGCGGCTGCGGGACATGCTCGAACACCTGCTCGGTGTTGATGAAGTCGAACCGGTGCCCTGGTATCTCCGAGTCGGTGACGGTCCGCACTCCGTGGCGCGCGGCAAAGTCCATCCGCGGCTGGGCGAGGTCCGAGCCGAAGGAGTCGCAGCCGAGCTGCGCGGCGATTCGCCCCCAAAGCACCCAGCCCATGCCGTAATCCAGGGTCCTCAGGCCGGCGAGGGGGCGCCCCAGATAGGAGGCCGCGGCCATCAGCTCGTGGGCGTCGCGCGATTCGGGTATCGCCCGGATTTCGTCGCGATAGGTGGCGATGTCCCGCTCCGGATCCTCCGGGTCCTCGAGCCAGCTCGAATAGAGCGTGCCGAGCAGCTCCGGGCCGCCGACATAATGCTGGTAGACGAGCCCGCAGCGCCTGCAGCGGTCCAGCTCGTAGGGCGCCTCGCGCAGCACGGCGGGATCGACATGATAATAATCGCGCACGAAGTCGCCGATCGGCCCCTCGCTGAACGGCGTGGAATAGACCGTCTCCGCCGCCGATCCGCAGGCGGGGCAGGAGTCGCGCGCCTCGAAGGCGAAGGCGGGGGGGTCGGGCGAATCCCGTCGTGCGCCGGCCTCGTTCATGCCTTCATCTCTCCTCTACCGTCTCGCAGCGGAGCGATCGCCGCCAGATAATCCTCGACGCTTCGCTGCAGGGAGAAGCCGGAGACGCCCACGGCGCGAGCCCTCGAGCGATAGGCTTCGCGGTCGGCCAGCACCTCGCCGACCAGCCACGCCGCCGCCGCCTCGGGGCCCGCCCCGTCGTCCAGGAAAACGCCGGCCTCCAGCGCCTCCCCCGTGTCGCCGACGGCCGAATTGCCCACCACCGGGACTCCGCACAGCAGATATTCGCCGAGCTTCACCGGCGCAACTCCCTGAACCGAGAAGGATCGGGCCCGGAAGGCGAGGCCGATATCGGCCGCGGCGAGATAGCGGCCGACGCCGGCGGGCGACGCCCGGATAACGATCGGAGCCAGAGGCGCGGCCTCGCCGAGCTCGGCCTGCGCGAGCTCGGGCGAGCCGCTCAGGACCAGCAGCCTGGCGTCCGGGCGAAGGCGGGCGAGCGCCGCCGCGAAATCGCGGATCAGGTCGAAGCGATATTGCGGCCCGACCGAGCCGGCATAGACCGCAAGCGGAGCCGCCGGGGCGATCCCCAGCTCGCTTCGAACCGCGAGCCGCGCCCGCTCGTCATGCGGGTGAAACACCGATCCGTCCCGCCCGTTGACCACGACATGGAATCGCTCCGGGCCGATTCCGGCCCGCTCGGCCAGGATCCGGGCGGCCGCGGCGGAACGCACGATGACCGATCCGGCGCTGCGCGCCGCCCACGCCTCGACCCGGCGCAGGATATGGTAGGTGGGGCCGCTGGCCGACAGGGCGCCGAACTCGACCTTCTCGTCCGCCGGGAAGCCGTCGGCGTCGAAGAGCAGGGGCCTGAACCGGCTCCCCCCGGCGGCGCCGGCGGCGATCGCCGGCATATGGCTGCGGGGCATGATCACGTCGCTTCCGAAGTCCCGGACCGCGCGGCGCACCTCCCGCCCACCGGCGACGGCGGTGGCGAAGGGGCCGAGCCCGGCGAGGCCGCGGCGGATCGTCGAATGCCGGTATCCGCAGCCGGCCCGGGCGCAAAGGGCGGCGATCTCCTCCGCCTGAGCCTCCGGCCCCCAGCGGAACTGAAGCACGTCGACCCGCACGCCATGCTCCGCCAGCCGCTCGAAGATCGGCAGGAACAGGCTTTGGAGATAATTGACCTGAGGTCCGTCCCAAGTGACGAAGAGAATTTTCAAGCGGTCCATCCAGTTCGCGGGGCGCCGGCGGGGAGGGCGGTAACGGATTTAGAAAAGCGCGTCATCAGGGAGAAGCCCGGCCGCTCCGTCCGGTTCAGAAATCGGCGATCGCCTCGACGATCTTCGGAAACGCCCGGCCGCTTCGGGCGCCGGAGGAGGTCGCCGCGCCTTTCCTCAGGGACATTCCGAGATGACGATGTCGACCGCGTGTCGCCCGTGCCGGTCGCTGAAGGAGTGGACGAAGCGGGCGCCTTCGCGAACCGCCAGCGCCATCTCCACCTCCGAGCAGAGCTGCCGGCGAAGCTGCCGGCCGAGGCCCTGCCGGGTGCCGGCCGCGTCGATCCGGTCGGCCTCGATCCGATAATGGTGGGTCAGCGTGGTCCCGGAGGCCGACATGCGAAGCAGCGTCGTGTCCTCGCTCAGCCGCCTGGGCAGGGTCGCGTTGATCTGTTCCGCCGTCGTCGCCATGTTCCGGCGCACCCGCATCTGGGCGGCGGTCTCGCGCCGCCGCTCGCCGCCTTTCGTGACGAAGACGTCCGAGCCGGTGAGGACGTTCGCCTCGAGCAGCTCGACGGGGTCCGGGTACCACATCAGCTGCGCCGGAGTGGCGAGGACTCGGTCGACGAAGGCGGGCTTCACTCCGGCGGCGAGATAGTCGGCCCGGGTGCGCTCGACGGCCTTGCGCATGCCGTAGCCGTCGTCGGCCGGGAAGTTCGGCTGGTGGAAGCCGATCCTGGCCTGCTCCGGAGCGGTCCGCTCCCGCCCCGCGAGCAGCAGGTCGGTGCAGGGGGCCAGGCACGCGTCCTCGACCCGCGTGTCGAGGCCGCGCGCGCGGATCAGCGCGGCCATCCGTTCGGCCTCGAAATAGCGGCCCCGCGACGAGGACAGAAGCACCCTGCGTACCCTTGGGTTCGATTCGAGCAGCGTCTCGAACCGCTCGGCCGACCCGGCGGCGAGATTGCCCCGGACGGAAAGCTCGCCGCCCTCGCCGGAAAGCTTCATCTCCGCGACCGATCCGATCACGTCCCCGCCGGCGGCGAGCGTGCCCAGCTCCCGGGTCCGAAGCGCGATGTCGCCGGACCGAGTCAGGATGACGAGCGCGAACAGGACCACCGCTATGCGGGCGGCGAGCCCCCAGCCCGGGGTGCCGCCGCGCCGTCTGTGCCAGTAAGCGGAGCGCCATATCCCGACCGCGCTCCAGACCCAGAACAGCGCCGAGAAGGCCGCATAGGCGAGGGCGATGATCGCGAGCCCGCGCAGGGTGCCGCCATTGTCGCGGAGCCTGTTGCCGGCAAATTCGACCGAGCCGGCGATCAGCGCCGAGAACAGCGCCGCGTTTATCCAAAAGGAGACCGGCAGGGACAGGTGCCCGGCCCAGTGCCGGCTGAAATAGTTCTTGTGCCGATGCCGCTCGTCCCAGGCGAGGACCTCCTCGTCATATTGGGCCTGGTCGTAAATGTCGGCGTCGAAGACGAGCTCCTCGTCGCCGGCTTCATATTCGCGGCCGTAGAGGATGGTCCGCAGGATCCCGACCAGGGCGAGGCCGAAGATGAGGCTGACGGCATAAGGGAATGGCGGGATGACGATCGGGCGGCCGGCGACGTACGGGTCGGACCAGACCAGCCAGGTCAGCGCCACCGTCGCCCAGACCATGATCACGACGAAGGCCACGGCGCAACTCAGAGCGATCCCGGCGATCCGGTCGTCGACCAGCTCCTTCAGGAACAGCTTGTCCATGACCCAGCACAGCAGATAGCCGAGGACGAACGCCCCCGCTGCCGCGATCGCCATGTGGCTCCACTCGGGAGCGAGGATGAAGCTCATTTATTCCCCCCGCCCGACCTTAGCAAAACCGCGGTCGGGGAGAAGGGGTCTTTGGAATGCCCGTATCGCCTCGACGATCTTCGGGAAGGCCCGGCCGCTGACACCGAAGTCCATATGGCCGCAATCGAGCTCGACCTGTTTGTCGCTCTCGCCGGCCCGGCCGCGCGCGCAGGCGGGGGCGATGACCCCGTCGCGCCGCGACCAGATGGCGAGGGTAGGCACCGGCGGCTTTTCGGCCAGCCTCGTCTCGATCGGCGGCGAATCGACCTTGTGGCCGGCGACGATCTCGTAGAGGCGCCAGGCGTTGGTCCAATGCGGATCCCCCGAAAAGGGCGTGCCCATGGTCACCACCTTGTCGACCAGGTCCGGCCTGAGCTTGGCGACCTCGCGGGCAATGATCCCGCCGAGGCTCCAGCCGACGAGGATGACCGGCCGTCCCCGCCCGTGCCGCTCGATCCGGGCCGCCACCCGTTCGAGGAGATCCGGGGTGGCGCCGCGATTGAAGCCGAGGCCCCAGCCGGCGACCCGATAGCCGGCTCCGGCGAGCGCGCGCTGGAGGCCGAGCGTCGTCCGGTCGTTGGCGAGGAAGCCCGGCAGGACCATCAGCGGCGGCCCCTCGGCCGGCCCGCGCTCGCCCAGCCGGCCGAAGCCGCGCCAGAAGCGCGAGCCGAGGGCGAGCCCCTCGCGGATCAGAAGCCTGAGCGGCGGCCGGCTCTGGTCAGAGATATTCGCCACCCATCAGGCCCTGGAGCGCCTCGGGCAGCCTGACCCGCCCGTCCGCCTGCTGGTGGTTCTCGAGCAGAGGCACGAGGATCCGCGGGCTGGCCAGAGCGGTGTTGTTGAGCGTGTGGGCGAAGCGCACCTTGCGCTCGCCGTCGCGCCAGCGAAGGTTGGCGCGCCGCGCCTGCCAGTCGTGCAGGGTCGAACAGCTGTGGGTCTCGCGATATTTGCCGAGGCTGGGCACCCAG
>DASQJV010000324.1:0-10609 GCA_035630855.1 Allosphingosinicella sp.
CGCGGAGGCGGTCCACGGGCTCACCGACGCCTTCCTGGCCGACAAGCCGCGCTTCCGCGACGTCGCCCGGGATCTGCTCGAGTTCCTCGGCGACTGTCCGCTCGTCGCCCACAACGCCAGCTTCGACTTCGGCTTCCTCAACCATGAGCTCAACAATTGTGGCCATCCGCTGATCTGCCTGACCCGGATGGTCGACACGCTCCAGCTCGCACGCTCGAAGCATCCCGGCGCCAAGCACAGCCTCGACGCGCTCTGCACCCGCTTCGGGGTCGACCGCAGCGTCCGGGTCAAGCACGGCGCTCTGATCGACGCTCAGCTCCTCGCCTTATGCTATGTCGAGCTCACCGGCGGCCGTCAGATCGGCCTCACCTTGAACGAGCTCGTCGCCGAGCCGGCCGGGGAATCGGCCGGCGCCTTCGGTCCCGGGCCGGACACGATCGTCATCGAGGTCCGTCCGCCGCGCGCCCATGCCCCGAGCGAGGAGGAGCTTCAGGCTCACGCCTCCTTCCTTGCGACCCTTACCGACCCCATATGGCATCGGCTGGACGGGCGCGGTTGACGTCGGGCCGCTGCAGCGCCTAATCCGCGCGGCCCTTTGCTGGAGAAAGCCATGGATATCCGCGTCTCCGGTCATCAGCTCGACACCGGCGAAGCCTTGCAGGAACGGGTCGGGACCCGGCTCGCCGCCGTCGCCGACAAATATGCGTCGCGGCTGGTGTCGGCCCAGGTGACCTTCGGCAAGGGACCCCATGATCACGGCTTCACCTGCGAGATCGTCGCTTACGCCCCCCAGGGGGTGGTGCTGAAGGCGACCGACCGGGCGTCCGCGGCCCCGGCCGCCTTCGAGGCGGCGGCCGACAAGGTCGAGAAGCAGCTTCGCCGCCACAGCCGGCGGCTCAAGGATCACCATCCCGAGGCCGCCGCCGAGCTGGCGGAGGTCGACGGCTTCGCCTACCGACGAGGCGGGCCGCGAGGCGAGTGAGCGCCGGGGGAGACCCTTCCGCTTTTCCTTCCACATTCAAGAGAGCGGCCGGGGGCGACCGCGTTCGGTGAGATGATGAACGACATTACCGACATCCTGACCGTCGACTGCGTCGATGGCGGGATGAATGTCCCGAACAAGAAGGGTCTGTTCCAGCTGCTCGGGGCCGCCGCGGCGCGGCGGACGGGGCTCGATTCCAAGACCATCGTCGCCGCCCTCACCGACCGCGAGAAGATCGGCTCGACCGGCTTCGGCGGCGGAGTCGCCATCCCCCACGGCCGGATCGAGGGCCTGGAGAGCGTGTTCGGCTATTTCGCCCGGCTGACCGCGCCGATCGACTTCCAGTCGGTGGACAGGCTTCCGGTCGACCTCGTCTTCCTGATCCTGTCGCCGCCCGACGCCGGCGCCGATCATCTCAAGGCGCTGGCCTCGGTCAGCCGGGTGCTTCGCGATCGCCATACGGTGGCCAAGCTTCGCGGCGCCCGCTCGCGCGACGCCCTGTTCGCCTTGCTGTCCGGGGTCGAAAGCCGCAATGCCGCCTGAGGCGGACGCCGGCGCGGCCGCCCATTACCGGGCGCTCGAGTCGCTCTACCGCCAGGCGCCGGTGAACGGCCTGTTCGAATCGGAGCTGGAGATCGTCGAGGCCGGATTCGCCCGGATCCGGTTCGAGGTGCGCGAGCAGCTTTTCCACGCCGCCGGCGCCGCCCACGGCACCCTCTATTTCAAGATGATGGACGACGCCGCCTTCTACGCCTGCAACAGCCTGGTCACCGACCGTTTCCTCCTCACCACCGCCTTCAACCTGCTCTTCACCCGGCCGCTTCGGGCCGGGCCGGTGACCGCCGAGGGGCGCTGGGCCAGCGGCCGGCGCCGGGTCCTGGTCGGCGAGGCCCGGCTGATCGACGCCGAAGGCGAGCTCGCCGCCAGCGGCACCGGAACCTTCATGCGCTCGCACATCCCGCTGAGCGGCCTTCCCGGCTATTGTGCGGGCTGATGGAAGCGCGAATCGCCGCTTCGGTGCTGGCGAGCGCCCTGATTCGCAAGGCGGAGGGCGAAGGCGGCTTCGGCGCCGTGCTCGCCAAGGGCGACGCCACGGCCGGCTCGATCCTGGTCATCCTGCTGGAAAAGGGCGTTAATCCGAGACTGTTCGAGCGCGTCCTGCAGCCGGACGGCCGCTATGCCTGGCAGGAGAGCGGAAGCCAACGCATTGAGAATTCGAGCGAAGTTCCGGAGTTCATCGCGCGCCGAAGGCGTTTCGACCCGGATTTGTGGCTGATTGAACTGGATATCCCGTCTGCCGAACGGTTCGCCGCTGAAATGAACGCGCTCGATTGACTCTGCTGCAGTGCACAACCTAGCCCCCGCCTCGTCCTTCGAGAGCGGGGGGCCGCAACGAACCCGGGGTATTGGGAGGGGGCGGCCACGCGAGACGGAAGACCGCCCGGGATGCGCTTCCTTATCCATGCATCCGGCTTTGGGCTGTCCGCCGCACTGATTTGAGATTGAATGATCCGCCTTCTTCGCGCCGCGTCCTTCGCGGCCGCCGCCTTCGTTTCCGTCTTCGGCGCTCCGTCGCTCGCCTGGGAGCTGACCGAGACCCCCTTCACCGACCAGATTGCCGCTCCCGGCCTCGGCGCTCCGCCTCCGGCGGCCTCAGCCCCGCCCGTGGCCGCGGCCGAGCCCGCCCCCGAGTCCGAAAAGCCGGTCCGCAGAAGCCTGGCCGAGCTGGTCGCCGAGCATTCGAGCAGCCGGACGCTCGACGCCCAGCACGAATGCCTCGCCGGAGCCGTCTATTTCGAGGCCAAGGGCGAGCCGCTACACGGCCAATTGAGCGTCGCCGAGGTGATCCTAAACCGCGCCCGCTCCGGACGATTCCCGGCTTCGGCCTGCGGGGTCGTCACGCAGCGCGGCCAATTCTCCTTCATCCGCGGCGGCCGCTTCCCGGCCATCGCCCGGGCCTCGCTGGCCTGGAAGCGGGCGGTCGCCATCGCCCATATCGCCGTCCAGGACCTGGCCGACGGGCCGGCGCCCAAGGCGCTCTTCTTCCACGCCAAAAGGGTCTCGCCGCGCTGGCGCCTGACCCGGGTCGCGGCGGTCGGGAATCACATCTTCTACAGGTGACGGGGATTGGGGATTGGTAGAATCCTTCCCAACCCCCAACCCCCAACCCCCCTCTTCCCCCCGTTCCCCATTCATTCTAATCTGGCCGGATGGCCGCCCGTCCGAGTCTCCAGCCCGAGCTTTGCTTCGCCGACGCGCCGCCGGCCGCCCGGGACGTGGCGCGCGGGGTGACCCGGCTGTTCTTCAACCAGGACCAGTTCGCCATCTGCGAGGTCCCTCTGCCCAACGGCCGGCGGGCCGACATGATGGCGATCGATTCGTCCGGCCTGATCACCATCGTCGAGATCAAGGTGTCGCGCGCCGACCTGATGGGCGACTGCAAGTGGATCGAATATCTCGGCTATTGCGACCGCTTCTACTGGGCGGTGCCGGCGAGGTTCGATCTCTCCCCGTTCGAGGAGCCCGGATTCCAGCCGCAGCTTTGCGGCCTCCTCGTCGCCGACCGCTACGACGCGGCGGTGGTGCGCGAGGCTCCGCTGCGCAAGCTGCCGGCGGCGAGGCGGAAGGCGGAGACCCTGCGCTTCGCGCGAAGGGCGGCCCGGCGCCTGGTCGGCGATCTCGATCCGGGACTGGCGGGATTCGCGTGACGAGCGTCATCCCGGACTTGATCCGGGATCCATGAACACCGCCCTTTGAGTTCTGATCCGCCCGAGTTCATGGATTCCGGCTTTCGCCGGAATGACGGAGTGGGCCTATTTCGTCGGCCCCGCCACCGGCCTGGCCGGAGCCGCCTTGGCCTCGAGCAGCTTCAGGACTGCGGCGGCGCGGGGATCCTGCTGGGCGTAGTCGAGCGCGGACATGCCGGCGACATTGTCGGTGCGCTTGGGATCGGCGCCCTTGGCGAGGAGCAGGCGGACCAGGGCGACGTCGCGGCGCTGGGTGGCGAGGATGAGGGCGGTCTCGCCGCGGCCGTTGGGAAGGTTGACGCCGGCGCGCCTCGCCAGAAGTTGCTCGACCCCTTCGACCCAGCCGATCTGGGCCGCCAGCGTCAGCGGCGTATCGCCGCGATTGTTCTGGATATCGGGCCGGGCGCCCTTGCCGAGCAGGAAGGCGAGCCAGTTGAGATCGCGGCCGCGGACGACGATGTGAAGCGCGCCTTCGCCGTTCCCGCGCTCGCGGGTGTTGATCACGGTCGAGCCCGGCTCGCTGAGCAGCTCGGTGACCTTGGCGCCGTCGCGCTCCCTCACCGCCTTGATGAACTCGAAGCTGTCCGAGAAATTCATCTGGGCCGACGCCGGCGCCGCGAGCATCAGGATGATGGACGCCGCCAGCGCCCGGCCGAACTTGTTGAACACTCTTGTTTCCCCGTCTCGACTTGTCGGCGCGCCTATAGCAAGACAGACCTGCTTCCGCCATGAACGAAACCTTGAAACCCCGCTTTCGGACGATCCTTTGCCTGTCGCTGGCGCTCGCGCTCGCCGGCTGCTCCGGAGCGGCCGAGGCGCCGCCGCTCGAGGGCGCCACGATCGGCGGGCCCTTCACCCTGACCGACCAGGACGGCCGCCAGGTCACCGAGCGCGATTTCGCCGGAAGATACCGGATCGTCTATTTCGGCTTCACCCATTGCCCCGACGTCTGCCCGCTCGACCTCGCCGTCATCGGCCAGGCGCTCCGCCGCTTCGAGAAGAGCGACAAGGCGAGGGCGGAGCGGGTGGTTCCGATCTTCGTCAGCGTCGATCCGGAGCGCGACACCCCGGCCGTGCTCAAGGAATATGTCGCCGCCTTCCACCCCCGCCTGGTCGGCCTCACCGGCACTCCGAAGCAGGTCGCCGACATGGTCAAGGGCTATGGCGGCTACGGGGCCAAAGGGGATTCGACGGCGGGCGGGGGCTACAATGTCGACCACAGCCGGGTGGCCGAGCTGTTCGGTCCCGACGGCAAGCCGATCGCTCTCCTCCCCTACGAGAAGGGCGCGGAGGCCGTCGCGGCCGAGCTCGAGCGGTGGGTCAGGTGAATTTCTGGGAGAAGCCCCTGGCCGCCCTCGACCGCGCCGAATGGGAGGCCCTGTGCGACGGCTGCGGCAAATGCTGCCTGCACAAGCTGGAGGATGAGGAGACCGGAGCGATCCACGCGACCAACGTCGCCTGCCGGTTGCTCGACCGCTACACCGCCCGCTGCACCAACTACCGCGGCCGTAAGGCCTATGTGCCGGATTGCGTGAGACTGACCTCGTCGCGGGTCGGAGCGCTCGCCTGGCTGCCGTCGACCTGCGCCTACCGGCTCCGGTCGGAAGGCAAGCCGCTTCCCGACTGGCATTATCTCGTCTGCGGCGACCGCGACGCCGTCCACCGCGCCGGGATGTCGATCCGCGGCTGGACGGTCGCCGAGGACGAAGCCGGGGACCTCGAGCATCATCTGGTCGAGCGTGAGCTTTGAGGTGAAGCTCAGCGTCTCGCCGACGGCCCGGGCGATTCGGCTGCGGGTCGATCGGCGCACCGGCGAAGTGGTCCTGACGATCCCGAAGCGGGCGTCGCGCCGCAAGGCGCTGGCCTGGGCCGACGGCCATCGCGACTGGATCGAGGCGCGCCTGGCCGAGGTCGCTCCGGCGATCGCGCTGGCGCCGGGGACCGAGGTCTCCCTCCACGGCCGGCCGCACCATATCGACTGGAGCCCGGAACGGCCGCGAACGCCGCGGCTCGAGGAGGGGCGGCTGATCGCGGGCGGGCCGGCGGAGGGGCTCGAGGGCCGGCTGCTGCGCTGGCTTCGCCGTCACGCGCTCGACACGCTCGCCGCCGAGACCGCGGAGTTCGCCGCCAAGGCGGGGGTACGGGTCGCCCGAATCGGGGTCGGCGATCCGCTGTCGCGCTGGGGGAGCTGCTCCGCCTCGGGCGGGATCCGCTACAGCTGGCGCCTCATCCTCGCCCCCGATTGGGTCAGGCGGGCGACGGTCGCCCACGAGGTCGCCCACCGGGTCCATATGAACCACGGCCCGGACTTCCACGCTCTGGTCGAGACCCTGCTCGGGGCGGACCCGAAGCCGGCGCGCTCATGGCTTCGCCGGCACGGCCCGTCACTCCATCGGATCGGACGAACGGCCTGAGCGGCGCTCGACCGGCGGAGCGAGATCGCCGTCCCGCCGGTCGCGGCGATCCCGGTCGCGCTCCCTTTCCCGGTCCCTGTCGCGCTCGCGCGGCCGCGGTTCCGGCGGATCGCGGTCGATGGCGCGGTCGATGAAGTCCTGGTCGAGCCTTTCCTCGCGGTCGGGCAGCGGCTCGGCCTGGTCGTCGCGCTGCGGCGGCGGCTGGTAGCCGCCCGGCGGTCCGGTCCCGTCGGGATTGACGAGGACGGCGCCGTTGTCGGGCGCCTCGAACCAGGTCTCTTCCTCCTCCGACTCGCTGACCGCCCATTCGGGCACCTGCACCGCGATCTCGAAATTCTCGGCCGGCCGGTTGGCGACCGCCCGGATCATGAAATCGTGGAAAGCCCGGGCCGGCGCCCTTCCGCCCTGGAGGCCGGGAATGGCCTTGTTGTCGTCGCGCCCCATCCAGACGCCGGTGGTGAGCCCGCTCGAGAAGCCGAGGAACCAGCCGTCCTTGTTCGAGGACGTCGTCCCGGTCTTGCCCGCGACCGGACGGCCGATCTGGGCGCCGCGGCCGGTCCCGGTCAGGACCGCCGCCTGGAGCAGGTCGGTCATCTGGGCGGCGACCCAGGGCGCGACCAGGACCCGGTTCTCGTCCGGCTGATGCTGGTAGAGTATCTGCCCGCCGGCGGTGGTGACCCGCTTGATCCCGTAGGGAACCACCGCATTCCCCTTCGCCGCCACCGAGGCGAAGGCCCGGGTCATGTCGATCAGCCGGACTTCCGAGCTGCCCAGCGCCATCGACGGGTGGGTGACGACGGGAGTGGTGATCCCGAAGCGCTGCGCCATGTCGGCGACGGTGCGGAAGCCGACCTCCTGGGCGAGCCGGACCGAGACGGTGTTGATCGACTGGGCGAAGGCCTGGCGCACGGTGACCTGGCCCGCGAAGGTGCCGCTGTTGTTGCGCGGGCTCCAGCCGTTGATCCTGATCGGCTCGTCCGCGACGATGTCGTCGGGTTTGATATTGGCCTCGATCGCGGCGAGGTAGACGAACAGCTTGAACGAGGAGCCCGGCTGCCGGGTCGCCTGGGTGCCGCGATTGTAGAGCGAGCGAACATAGTCGCGGCCGCCGATCATCGCCCGGATCGAGCCGTCCCGGTCGAGCGCGATCAGCGCGCCCTGGGCGCCGTCCGGAGTCGTCGCGTTGATCACCTGGTCGCCCAGCCGCTGCATGTTGGGGTCGAGCGTCGTCCAGACGTCGATCGGATCGACGGTCTCGTCGATCAGCGTGTCGAGCTGCGGAAGCACCCAGTCGGTGAAGTAGCGGACGCTGTTCTGCTTGGCCGTCGGCACCATCTGGACCTCGGCCGGCTCCGCTCCGGCGGCCATGGCCGGGCTGATGTCGCCATTCTCCTGCATCAGCCGGATCACGACCTCGGCCCGGCCCCGGGCCGCCTCCACGTCCGCGGTCGGGGAGTAGTTGGACGGGGCCTTGACCAGGCCGGCGATGATCGCCGCCTCGGAGAGGCTCAGGGTCCTGGCGGAATGGCCGAAGAAGCGGCGCGAGGCGGCGTCGATGCCGTATGCGCCGCCGCCGAAATAGACACGGTTGAGATAGAGCTCGAGGATCTGGTTCTTCGAGAACCGCCTTTCCAGAGCCAGCGCCAGGACGCCCTCGCGCGCCTTTCGGCCGAAGGTGCGGCTGTTGGTGAGGAAGATGTTGCGCGCGAGCTGCTGGGCGATGGTCGAGCCGCCCTGGGTCCAGCGGCCCTTGGTGAAGCGGACCTTGAAGGCCCGGGCGGTTCCGATCGGATCGACCCCGATATGCGAGCGGAAGCGCTTGTCCTCCACCGCGACCATGGCGTCCTTCATGATGTCCGGTATCTGCTCGTAGCTCAGCCATTCGCCGAAGCTTGGGCCGAGCGAGATCAGCTCGGACCCGTCGGCGGCGCGGACCCGGATCATCTGGCCGAGATCGTCGCGGCGGACCAGCTCCTGGTAGCTGGGCAGCGAGCCCATCGCGACCCCGACCGCGACGACGAGCGCGACGAGCGCGATGAGGCCGCCGTACAGCCCGACCTTGAGGATGGTGATCAGCGTCCGGCGAAGGCGGGACGGCGGAGGGGAAGCAGCACTGGCCATCGGTGGCGCAGCCTAGGGCCGGATGAGTCGGGCGACAAGGGAGGGAGGAGGGAGAAGCGGAGGAGGGCCGGTGCGGAGCCGTCATTCCGGCGAAAGCCGGAATCCATGAACACGGATCGGCGGGCTATTTCGGCCGGCGGTGTTCATGGATCCCGGATCAAGCCCGGGATGACGGCTGCGCGTCACTTCCTCGCCTTGAACTCCAGCGAGGCGCTGTTGATGCAGTAGCGAAGGCCGGTCGGCGCCGGCCCGTCGGGGAAGAGGTGGCCGAGATGGCCGTCGCACCGGGCGCAGCGGACCTCGACCCGGCGCATCCCGTGGCTCATGTCGGCATGCTCGCTCACCGTCGGCGCCGCAGGCTCGGTGAAGCTCGGCCAGCCGCTGCCGCTGTCATATTTGGAATCGCTGTCGAACAGGAGCTCGCCGCAGCCGGCGCAGCGATATTCCCCCTCTTCGTGGTTGTCGACGTAGCGGCCGGTGAAAGGCGGCTCGGTCCCCGCCTCGCGAAGCACCCGATATTGCTCCGCCGTCAGCTTCTCCCGCCACTCCCGCTCCGAATATTCCGCGCGATGTCGTAACTGGTCCGCCATCATTCCTCGCCTGTCGATGAAGCCTTCCCAACGATTCGGGAACGCAACAGGTTTCCCCTCGTCACCAGATAGACCGGGAGGCCGCTGGCAAGCAAAGCCGCGCCCCACGCGGTCGCCTCGAGCCCGGCGCCGTAGAAGGTCCATAGCGCGAACAGGGTTCCGCCGGTCGCGCTCGCCACGACCAGCGGGCCGCCGAGTTGGCCGCGCCGCCGGAGCACCAAAGCGGAAAGCGCGGCGAGAAGATAGAGGACGAGCGTCGCCGCGGTTGCGAGCAGGATCATGAACTCGAACAGCTTCGCCATTCCGCGGCTGAGATTGGTGGCGATCAGGGCGCAGCTCAGGCCGCAGCCGAGAAGGTGGCCGACGACCGGCGTCCCTGCCCGGTTGAGCCTGGCGAAGGCGGCCGGGAACACCCCGGCCCGGGCCAGCGCCAGCGGCACCTCCGCCTGGATGAACACCCAGCCGTTGAGGGCGCCCAGCGCGCTGATCGCGGCGAACAGCGCGACGAGATGCGCCGCTCCCGAGCCCCAGTAGCGGCCGATCAGGTCGGCGAGCGGCGCCGGGGACCGCGCCGCCTCCTCTGTCGGCAGGAGCAGGAACACCGCCCAGGTGACCAGGAGGTAGACCGTCCCGACCAGCAATGTGCCCGCCAGGGTGGCGCGCGGCACGGTCCGCCGGGGATCGCGGATCCGCCCGGCGGGCATCGTCGCCGATTCGAAGCCGAGCATCGCCCATAAGGTGAGGGTCGCGGCGGCGGCGACCGAGGAGGGCATGAGCGGCGCCGGAGCGAGTCCGCCCGCCGCCTCGCCGAAGCCTCCCAGGACGATTCCGGCGAGCGCGACGACGGCGATCAGCGGAAGCAGCTTCAGGATCGTCGTCGCGACCTGGACCCCGCCCGAAGCCCTGGCGCCGCGGGTGGCGATCAGGGTGAAGAGGATGACGAAGGCGGCCGCGGTCAGCGGGCCGGCGTAAGAAGGCGCGAAGAAGCCGGGAGCGAGCGAGGAGAGGTAGCTGACCGCCCCGATCGCGACCGCGGCGTTGGTCACCCAGGAGGAGATCCAGTAGCTCCACATGACGAAGAAGGCCGCGGCGGGGCCGAGGGCGGGGCGGATATAGTCATAGGCCCCGTCG
Organism: Allosphingosinicella sp.; assembly: GCA_035630855.1. GTDB lineage: Bacteria > Pseudomonadota > Alphaproteobacteria > Sphingomonadales > Sphingomonadaceae > Allosphingosinicella. The sequence goes on from DASQJV010000324.1 coordinate 9,986, forward strand.
GCGTCCGGAAGCGCCCGGGCGAGCGCGGCGAAGACCTGGGCGAGGCAGAGACAGCCGGCGATCGTCACCAGCCACCCGGCGACCGCGTTCGCGCCATGGGGGGCGAGGGCCGCCGGAAGCAGGAAGATCCCCGTCCCGATCGTGTTGCCGACGACGAGCGCGAGGCAGATCCAGAAGCCCAGGGTGCGCTTGGGTCCGGTGTCCCGTGTCGCTGCCATCCCCCCTCTTCGGGGGGACATGATGCCGAAGCCGTCCCCCGGACGGCTTCTTATCGGCATGATGTGGTGCGGTCGAGAAGACTCGAACTTCCACGGCCTTTCGGCCACAGCGACCTCAACGCTGCGCGTCTACCAGTTCCGCCACGACCGCACGTCATGAAAAAGGGCGGCAGCAGCTGCCGCCCGACTGGCGAGGCGGGCCACTAGCAAAGGCCGTGCGGCGGCGCAATGGCGCCGGCCCGTCCCGGACTGGGACGAATGGTTACGGCGCTGTTTACCAACAGCCTCGCGAGCGTTTAGCTGGAACCATGTTGTTGCTTGCCGCCGCTGTCGCCGCGACCACCGCTTTGCCGGCTGACCAGGTCGTACCGCGCCGCCAGGCGACGGCGACCGTCCGCATCGTTCG
>DASQJV010000325.1:0-3001 GCA_035630855.1 Allosphingosinicella sp.
TAGGCATCAAACGACCCGATCCGGCAACTCGCGCCCTTCGGCGAAGGCCATGATGTTGGCGAGGACCTTCTCGCCCATCGCGGTCCTGCTCTCCAGGGTGGCCGAGCCGAGATGGGGGAGGAGGACGACGTTGGGCAGATCGAGCAGCCGAGGGTCGACTTCGGGCTCGTTGGGATAGACGTCGAGCCCCGCGCCCCCGATCCGTCCCGCCGCAAGCGCCTCGATCAGGGCCTCCTCGTCGACCAGTCCGCCTCGGGCGGTGTTGATCAGCCAGGAGTCGGGGCGCATCAGCCCGAGCCGCCGCCGGTCGATCAGCCGGTGGGTGTCGGGGCCGTAGGGGGCGTTCAGGCTGACGACGTCCATCGCGGCCAGCATCGAGTCGAGATCGCTCCAGTAGCGGGCCTCCGCGGCCGGCGCGGGGCGGCGATTATGATAGTGGACGGCCATTCCGAACGCTCGGGCGCGGCGGGCGAGGGCGCTTCCGATCCGGCCCAGGCCGACGATTCCCAGCGCCTTGCCGGTGAGGCTTCGGCCGAGCTGGTCGGTCGGCCCCCAGCCGCGCCAGCGGCCCGCGCGCAGGTTGCGCTCGCCTTCGCCGAGCCCCCTCGGACCCATCAGGATCAGGGCCATCGCCAGGTCCGCCGTGTCCTCGGTCAGGACGTCGGGAGTGTTGGTGACCGCGATCCCGCGCGAGCGCGCCGACTCGAGGTCTATATTGTCGGTGCCGGCGCCGAAATTGGCGATCAGGCGAAGCCGCTCGCCCGAGCCCGCGATCGACGCGGAGTCGATCCGGTCGCGCACGTTCGGGACCAGCACGTCGCAGCGCCGCATCGCCTCGCCCAGACGCTCGCCGCCGAACGGCGCGTCGGTGGGATTGAGCTCGACGTCGAACCGCGCCGCGAGCTTCGCCTCGATCGAATCCGGGAGCCTGCGGGTGACGACCACCTTCATCCGTCCCGCTTGGGGAGCAAGCGGGGGAGGCGTCAAGGCAGATGGACGTTGAACCCCGGCCCCGCTCCTGCCTAAGAAGCGGCTGAAGGAGGCTGGAGATGGCGAGGAGAGTCATGCTGGCGGCGGCGCTGACGCTCGGCCTCGGGGTCGGAGCGGCGCAGGCGCAGGACGAACGCGCCACGCCTTATTGGGCCTCGATCAGCGCCGGGAAGGCGATGATGCGGACCGGACCAGGCACCAATTATCCCGCGACCTGGCTCTACGTGCGGGCCGACCTGCCGATCCAGGTCGTCGAGACCTATCCGAACTGGCGCAAGATCAGGGACTCGGAAGGGACCACCGGCTGGATGCTCCAGCGGCTGCTCAGCGACCGGAGGACCGGCCTCGTCAGCGGCGACTCGCCGCAGCCCCTGCGCAAGGACCCGTCCGAGGATTCGAGGATTCGCTACCTGGCCGAGCCGGGGGTCGTCGGGCGGATCTCGAAATGCACCGGAAGCTGGTGCCTGTTCGAGGTCGGGAACCGGCAGGGCTATATACGGCAGGATCATATCTGGGGCGTGAAGCCCGGCGAAACGCTGGATTAGGAGCAGCATATGGACTTGAGCCTGGCCGATTTCGAAGGTCATGTCGGCGAGACGTACGAGGTCGTCTTCTCGGATGCGACGCTCCCGGTCGTGCTCGAAAAGGCCCAGGGCCTTCCGCGCTCGATGCGGGAGGCCGGAGCCTTCCGGCTCGAGTGGCGCGGCCCGGTCGATCCGGTCATCATCCAGGCGATCCACCGCTTCCGGCGGGACGGGCAGGAATTCGACATGTTCATCGTTCCGGTCGGCCGCGACGAGCGCGGGACGCTGTACGAAGCGATCTTCAACTAGGGCGCTTGGTCGTCAGATCGCCTCGCCCCGTTCGGGCTGAGCTTGTCGAAACCCTCTCCTTTCCTCTTAGGAAACAAGAAGAAAAGCCCTTCGACAGGCTCAGGGCGAGCGGGGTTGGACGGTCCAATCTAATCCCTCAGCGCCCTTAGGCGCCGGCTGGTCGCTCTCCGGCGCCCGGCGGACGCCATTCCATCAAATCGTAGACGCCGTGCTCGTCGATCGGAGTGAAGCCGAGCCGCAAATACCAGCGCATCGCCGGGTTGTTCTTCTCGACGTGGATGGTGAGCGGCTTTTCCGCCTCGGCGGCCCTGTCCATCAGGTCGGAAAGGATCGCCCCGCCCGCTCCGCCGCCGCGATGGTCCGGGAGCAGGGCGATGTCGATCAGCCGGATCTGGTCCGGCCATTCCTCGATGTAGAGCCGTCCGATCGCAATCCCCTCGCGCTCGATCACCAGCCATTCGGCGGCGGGATAATGCTGCCGGTAATGGCGGTGCTGGGCGTCGAACTGATGGGCGAGGAATTGACGCTGGGTCTCGACGGGCCATCCGCTCTGCGCGACCTCCTCGAGCCGAGTCGACGCGTAGACGAGGGCGAGGAACGGCAGATCCTCGTCGCCGGCGGTCCGGTAGCGGAGGCCGAGCCGTGCGGCGGCCGTGAGAGGCGGCGGCACGGCTCCGGGCTTAGCCGCGCGGCGGGAAGACGCCCTGCAGCGCGATGCAGTAGTTGAGCGTCAAATAGGGCATCATGTTGTTGTGCGGTTGGTCCCCGCCGGCGACCGCCAGAGTCTGGGGGTTCATCTGGGTGATGTTCGCCGCCGTCGTGTAGATGCTGGCGTTCGCCGACTGGGCGAGCGACCGGTTCGGCGCCGGAGCGTTGAGCTCGCCCAGATCGAGGTCGTGATCGCGCCACGCATGGGTATGCGCGGGAATCTCGCTCTCGAGCAGGGTGACCGTCTCGGTTCCGCCGGTCTGGCCGAGATCGTAGAGGCTCAGCCCGGGGCCCTGACCGGGATGCATGGGGATCGAGCCCTGCAGGTCCGGAAGGGCGAAGTTGGATTTGCCGTTGCCGCCGTAGGTTGTGCCGAGCAGCGAAAACAGTGCCGTGTTCTGCGACAGGGGCAGGAGCTGCCCGTCGCAGAACGCCCAGCCCTTGGGCGCGAAGTTGAACCCGAAAATCCG
>DASQJV010000326.1:0-2433 GCA_035630855.1 Allosphingosinicella sp.
GCTCCAGCGCTACCTGGACGAATCGAAGCGGCTGCTCGGGGTCCTGGAGGGCCGGCTCGAGGGGCGCGAGTGGATGATGGGCGAATACAGCATCGCCGACGTCGCCACCCTCGGCTGGGTCCGCAACCTCGTCACCTTCTACGAGGCGCGCGAGCTGGTCGGGTTCGACGCGCTGAGCAACGTCCCGGCGTGGCTCGAGCGGGGCCTGGCGAGGCCGGCGGTGAAGCGCGGCCTCGAGATCCCGAAGCGGCCCTGACCATCCTCCCCATCGAAGAGGGTGAGGATATCAATGCCGATGCTTCTTCGGCTTGGTCAGGCTCTCGTGGACGAAGGCGACGAACTGGTCGGGCTTGATGAAGCCCTCGGCCATTCCGTAGGCCGCCGCCGGCTTCGTCGCCTGGATCTGGGCAAGGCTTTGCTTCGCAGCGATCCCCGCCGCCACCTTGGCGCGGACGTCCACCAGCATGGCGCGATAGGCGGCCAGATCGGCTTTCGAGGCGACCGGGCCGTGGCCGGGGATGATCCGGGTCGTCTCGTTCGACCAGGCGAGGCCCTTGTCGACCGCCGCGATCAGCCCGTCGATCGAGCCTCCGGAGCTGAGGTCGATGAAGGGAAAGCTCATCTTGTTGAAGAAGGTGTCGCCCATGTGGAGGACGTTGGCCTTCTGCCAGTGGACCAGCGAGTCGCCGTCGGTATGGGCGTCGGCGACGTGGACGACGTGGAGGGTGTCGCCGTTCAGGTGGAGCGTCACTCCGTCCTCGAAGGTGACGACGGGGAGCGCAGCGGCGGGCGAGGCCGGGACCTTGCTGGCGAGGGCGGCGATGAACTGCTCGCTCGACATGCGCTCGCGGACGTTGCGGTGCGCGAGGATCACGGCGCCTCTTCCGCCCAACGCCTCGTTGCCGCCGGTATGGTCGCCGTGCCAGTGGGTGTTGATCACGAAGCGGACCGGATCGGGATCGACCGTGGCGATGGCGGCGAGGATCCTGTCGCCCATCGGGGCATATTGGTCGTCGACGACGATATTGCCGTCGGCGCCGTAGGACAGGCCGATATTGCCGCCCGCCCCGAACAGGACGGCGACTCCGGGAGCGATCCTCTCGACCCTGACCTCGACCTTGGAGAGGTCCTGCTGAGCCGAAGCGGGCGCGGCGAGGAGAGCGGCGATGGCGAAGGCGAGCAGGCGGCGCATGGATTTCCCCTTCCGGTTGCGCCGCGATCCTAGCGACGCCGGCCGCTCTCCGGAAGCGCCTGCGGTCCCGTCGTCGGCCCTTTTACGATCGGCCATCCGTCCTTCCAGACGATCCGGTCGATCAGCATCGCCCGGCGAGTGTTGACCTCGTCGGTCGGCCTGGTGCGCGGCCGGGCGGAATCGACCGCGTGGTAGACGATCCAGCTGTCGCCCCGTCCGTCCTCGATCAGGCTGTTGTGGCCGGGGCCGATCCACCTGGAATCCCGGACGAGGATCGGCTCCGGGCGAAGCTCGAACGGGCCGGTGGCGCTTCTCGAGCGGGCGACCATCACCGCATAATGGATGTTCCTGCCGCAGCAATTGTCGCCGGAATAGAAGAGATAATAGAAGCCGCCGCGGCGGACCATCCACGCCCCTTCGACGAGCTTGCGATAGTCGACCTTGCCGTCGGCCCGGACCAGCTCCGTCGTCCGGCTCCCGGGAGCGAAGGAGATCCGGTCTCTCGCCAGCTCGCGCACCTTGATCGGCTCGAAGCCCGATCCCCAGTAGAGCAGGCGCTTGCCGGTGGCGGGATCGTCATAGGCCATCGGGTCGATGTTGACGAAGCTCGAGCCGCACAGCAGCGGCCGGCCGATGTCGGCGAAGGGCCCCTCGGGCCGCTCGGCCGTGGCGACCGCGAGGCAGAGGCCCTTCTTGTCGTCGGTCAGGGCTTCGTCCGGCTTGGCCGAATAATAGAGATAGTAGCGCCCCTCATGCTCGGCGACGTGGGGCGCCCAGAAATCCTGGGTCCTGCTCGCCCAGGATGGCTTCACCGGCAGAGCGTCGCCGAGAAGCGTCCACCCGACGAGGTCGCTCGAGCGGGCGACCTGCAGGTTGATCCATTGGCCGTCGCGCTCGGTCTGGGTGGCGTAGACGAAGTAATGGCCGTCGCTGGCGCGGAGGATGGCGGGGTCGGGGAAGTCGGCATCGATGACCGGATTGGCGAAGGTGGCGGGGGCGTCTGGGACGGTCGCGCAGGAGGTTGTGGCGGCGAGAGCGAGGAGCGGGAGCAGAACGCGCATGGGCTGAGCATAGCCCAAGTCCTCCCCATGCGCAGCATGGGGAGGCAAATCAGGCGTCGAACAGGCCCTTGAGCTTGCCGAAGAAGCTCTTGCTCGCCGGGCATTCCTCACCGGTCTCGGTGGCCCGGAACTCCTCGAGCAGCTCGCGCTGGCGGGCGGTCAGCCTGGTTGGGGTCTCGA
>DASQJV010000327.1:0-20739 GCA_035630855.1 Allosphingosinicella sp.
TCGCCTTCTGCCCGACCAGCAACATGTTCCTCGGCTCCGGGCTGTTCGACCTCGCCCAGGCCGACCGCCACGGCCTCGGCCTCGGCATCGGAACCGACGTCGGCGCCGGCACGACCCTGTCGATGCTGCACACGCTCGGCGAGGCCTACCGCACCTGCCAGCTCAAGGGGTCGAGCCTCGATCCGTTCCGGGCGCTCTACTTCGCCACGGCGGGCGGCGCCCGGGTAATGGGCATCGGCGACCGCGTCGGCGGGCTGCTGCCCGGGCAGGAGGCCGACTTCGTCGTCCTCGACCCGGCGGCGACGCCCCTGCTCGCCCGCCGCTGCGCCGGCGCCTCCCTGCACGACCGGCTGTTCGCCCTTCAGATATTGGGCGACGACCGAGCCATCGCCGCCACCTACCTGCGCGGCCGCCTCGCCCATTCGAGGGCGGGAAGGCTGACCGGCGCTTAACCCTATGGAGAGGTTCCCGGCCTAGGTTGAAGCGACCGCCGGAGTCTGGCAGGGCCCGGCGGAGCGGCCCCCCTTCGGCGTGCCGGAGGGGAGCAACATAAGTGGCCAATATTTCGCCTGAAGTCGACCTGAACGCCGACGCCGCCATCCATTATGCCGAAGCTGATCCAATTACTCCGATCGCCCCCGCCGCGACGGTCGACGACTCGGATTCGGCCGATTTCGACCAGGGCACGCTGACCGTCGCCTTCTCGTCGGGCGCGACCGCCGACGACCAGCTGAGGATCGCCGGCGGCGACTTCTCGGTCGAGGAGACGGACCTCTATTATCAGGGCGTTCCGATCGGGACCGTCACCGGCGGCACGGACGGCTCGACGCCCCTGGTCGTGACGTTCAACTCAGAGACCGACCCCGCCATCGCCGCCGCGCTGATCCGAGCCGTCGGCTACGTCAATTATTCGGAAGCGCCGGTCGCCGGCGAACGGGTCGTCACCTTCACGCTCACCGACGGCGACGGCGGCACGAGCGTTCCGCAGACGGTCACGATCGATGTCGCCGGCGCCGACACCGCGCCGGTCGCCCAGGACGATTCGGTCGCGGCGGCCGAAAATTCCGTCGCGACCGGCAACCTCTTCCTCGACAATGGCAGCGGCCATGACAGCGACCCCGACGGTCCGGCGCTGCAAATCTCGGAGGTGAACGGCTCGGGCGGCAATGTCGGCGTGACCGTCATCCTCAATTCCGGGGCGAAGCTCGTCGTCAAGGCGGACGGAAGCTACAGCTACGATCCGAACGGCGCGTTCGACCATCTCGCCGGAAGCGGCAGCGGGGCGGTGAACACGTCCGAGACCGACAGCTTCACCTATACCCTGGCCGGCGGCGGCAGCGCGACGGTGACCGTGACGGTGAACGGAGTCGCGAGCCCCGGCGACCGGCTGATGGGGGACGAGGGCGACAACGACATCACTGGAACGGAAGCGGCCGACGTCTTCGTGATGGATCAGGGCGGGCGCGATACGGCCACGGGCCTCGGCGGCAACGACATCTTCTATTTCGGCGCCGCCATGGCGACCATCGGCATGGTCGACGGCGGCGAAGGCTACGACACGATCGTCCTGCAGGGCGATTACAGCTTCGGCCTGCACCTCCGCATGATGCTCTACGACGTCGAGGCCATCTCCCTGCTCGCTGGAAGCAACACCGCCTTCGGCGGCTCCGGGCAGGACCTCAACAGCTATGAGATCCAGGTCCTGGATGTCCACTTCGCCGCCGGAATCCGCGCCAAGATCAACGGCGCAGCGTTGCTTCCCGGGGAGAATTTCTACTTCCTCGGCTCCGCCGAAACCGACGCCGACTTCCTCATCTATGGCGGCCGGGGGACCGACCTGCTGTGGGGCGGCGCGGGCGACGACATCTTCTTCTTCGATTCGGGACGCTTCGCCGAGGGCGACCGGGTGGAGGGCGGCGCCGGCTATGACGGGCTCTTCCTGCGCGGCAATTACGCGCTCAACCTCGGCGACCCCGGCTTCGACCGAGTGCTCACCGGGATCGAGAACATCACCCTGACCTCGGTGACGGACACCCGCTACGCCAGGGGCGGCGAGAGCGAGTTCGACTATAATCTGATCCTCGGCGACGGCAATGTGGCCCCGGGACAGGTGCTGACGATCAGCGGCGCCCTGCTGACGGCGAACGAGACGATGGTGGTGGACGGGAGCCGGGAGTCGGACGGGATGCTCCGGCTGTTCGGAGGCGCCGCTAACGACACTCTGATCGGCGGCGCCGGCGCGGACCTCATCCAGGGCGCGCTCGGCGCCGACGAGATCAGCGGCGGCGGAGGGGCGGACGTGTTCCGCTACCAGTCGACGGCGGACTCCACGGGCGCGGCTGGAGCGACCGACCGGATCCTCGACTTCACGCCCGGCACCGACAGGATCGACCTCGGCCGGATCGACGCCGACTCCGCCGCCGCCGGCGACCAGGCCTTCACGTGGATCGGCTCGGAGGCCTTCAGCGGGCTCGCCGGCCAGCTCCGGGCCTATGATTCCGGTCCGCTCTGGTATGTCGAGGCGGACACCGACGGCGACGGCCACGCCGACCTCGTCATCGGCCTCAACCTGCAGGGCGAGACGCCGTTGGGCGCCGGCGACTTCATCCTCTGATCCGTCATCCCGGGCCCGGCCCCGACGACGGATTTCAGACCATCACCGCCCGGGCCTCGCGGCGGCCGACCGAACGGTAGATGCGCGGGCCGAGGTCGAGCCGGAACGGGCCCATCTTCCCGGTCGGAACCTCCGCCTCGCGGCCGACCAGCCAGGAGCGCGAGGTTCGGCCGGAGCCGCCGCCGGCCCAGTCATAGGCGACGTTGATCGCCACCATTGGGACGAAGACCCGCCGGCCGGCCAGCTCGATCTCGCGAAGCTCCCCGTTCGGCAACGCGACCTCGCCGTTCAGCTTCAGGGTGCGGCCCGGCGGGATGACGACGTGGGGCGAGCCGCTCTCATCGTGGATCGGGCCCTGGAAGAAGGCCAGCATCTCGCCCTCGGCCCCGGCGTTGAACAGGCGCGGGTCGATCCGGATGTTGAGCGCGTCGGCCTCGCCCTTGTTGGTCATGGTCAAAGCATAGCGGACATAGACCTCGTTCTCGGTCGCCGCGGCGCGCTCCGGAACGATGTCCAGCTCGAGCCACGGCCGCGGTGCGGCCGGGGCATCGGCGGGTGCCGGCTCGGGCACGGGCTCAGGCTTGGGCTCAGGCCTCGGAGTGGCGAGCAGCGCGCCGCCGAGCTCGCTCCGGGCGGAGTCGCGGGCGCTCTCCCGCTCGGCCAGGGCCCTCCGGCGGCGGAACAGGAAGAGGCCCGCCAGCGCGAGGATGAGGGCTCCGCCGACGGCCGGCCAGAGCCAGCCCGACCCTTGCGGCGATTCGGCCTCGGGCGTTGCGGCGGGAGCGGATTCGGGCGGAGGCGCGGGCAGGGTCTCGACAGGCGGTGCGGGCAGGTCCCGGGCGACCGGCTCGGAGGCCGCCGGCGCCGGCGCCGGAGCGGCCGCGGCGGGCTCGGCATCGGACCGGGGCGGCGGGGGCTCGCGGCGCGGGGTTTCGGTCGGCCGCTCGCGAGTCGCGGACGGCGCCGCCACCGGCGGCGTGCGCGGCCGGGAGGCGGGGACCTGAGTCGACGGGACGGGCGCGGGAGTCGCGGGCGGCGTGGTGCGCTGGCCGGGAAGCGAGAAATCCTTGAGCTGGGGCGGTCCGATCGTGTCGGAGGTCTCGTTCTGGGCGAGCGCCGGCGCCCCCGCCACGGCGAGGCCCGAAAGCATGAAGGCGGCGGCCCGGAGGCGGCGGCGGAGCGGCGGCATTGAAACGAAAACCCTTCCCTTGCGCGCCTTTACCCGCGCGTCCGGGCGCAGTCCAGAAGGGAGCGCCAGGACGCTGCGGCGGCGGGGCCGAAGGTTGCGCGCGGGTCTTCCCTCCGCAGAAATTGCGCATTTATCCCGCGGCCTTGGGCAATGTTGCCGCTTGCTGCTGAGCTTGCTAGTCCTCCCTCGCGATGGGCCGAGTCTCGGCTCCGGAGGGAACCTAATATGCGCAATTTCAGCCTCGCCTTTACGGCGGCCCTTTTGCTCGGCACGGTCTCGGCGCCGGTCCTCGCCCAAGGCGGCCACGCCGGCCATTCCGCCGCGCCCGCCGCGGGCAAGCCCCGCTACGGCGATTTCGGCCTCGACCTCGCCGCCATGGACCGGTCGGTGAAGCCGGGCGATTCCTTCTGGCATTACGTCAACGGCAATTGGGACAAATCGACCGAGATCGCCGCCGACCGCACCAGCGCCGGGGTCGGAGTCCTCCTCGCCGACGAAGCCGAGCAGCAGGTCCGCTCGATCGTCGAGGACCTGGCCAGGGACCCGACCAAGTCGGGCCGGGTCGGCCAGCAGGTCGGCGACTTCTACGCGAGCTGGATGAACGAGGCGGGGATCGAGGCGGCCGGGACCGCGCCGCTGAAGCCCTATCTCGCCCGGATCGGCGGAATCTCGAACAAGGCCGACCTGCTCCGGGCCTTCGCCCAGCCGGGGATCATGAGCCCGATCAACGTCGGAATCCTCCCCGATCCGGCCGATCCGACCCGCTACATCGCCGCCGCCGGCCAAGGCGGCCTCGGACTTCCCAACCGCGATTATTATCTGCTCGAGGGCGAGAAGTACGATTCCATCCGCAAGGCCTATCGCGCCTATGTCGCGAGGATGCAGCAGCTCGCCGGGATCGCCGACGCCGAGGCGAAGGCGGACCGGATCGTCGCGCTCGAGACCGCACTCGCCAAGATCCATTGGGAGCCGGCGCGCCAGCGCGACATCAAGCAGATCTACAATCCGATGGACCGCGCCCAGCTCGCCCAGCTGGCGCCGCAGGTCGACTGGCCGCTCTTCCTCGATGCGGCCGGCCTCGGCAGCGTCCCGACCGTGATCGCCGCCGAGAAGAGCGCGATCACCGAGACCGCCAAGATGCTCGACAGCGTGCCGCTCTCGACCTGGAAGGACTATCTCGCCTTCCACTTCGTCAGCAGCCACGCCTTCGCTCTGCCCAAGGCGTTCGACCAGGCGAATTTCGACTTCTACTCGAAGACTCTCCGCGGCGTGCCGCAGCAGCGCGAGCGCTGGAAGCGCGGAGTCCAGATCATCAACGGCACGCTCGGCGAGGCGGTCGGCCGGGTCTATGTCGAGCGCCATTATCCGGCGGAGAGCAACCGCCAGATGTCCGAGCTGATCGCCAATCTGCGCTCGGGCCTCGAGGCCCGGATCGCCGCCTCGCCCTGGATGGACGATGCGACCAAGGAGCAGGCGCGCGCCAAGCTCGCCGCTTTCGACCCGCGCATCGGCCATCCCAGCAAGTGGATCGATTACTCGACACTCGACGTGAAGCGCGGCGACCTGCTCGGCAACGTCGTCAGGTCCGAGAAGTTCGGCAACGACCTGCAGCTCTCCAGGCTCGGCAAGCCGGTCGACCGCTCGCTGTGGGACATGACCCCGCAGACGGTGAACGCCTATTACAACCCGCTGATGAACCAGATCACCTTCCCGGCGGCGATCCTGCAGCCGCCTTATTTCGATCCGAAGGCGGACCCGGCGATCAATTACGGCTCGATCGGCGCGATCATCGGCCACGAGATCGGCCACGGCTTCGACGACCAGGGCCGCCAGTTCGACGCCACCGGCCGGATCCGCGACTGGTGGTCGGCGGCCTCGGGCGAGGAGTTCACCAAGCGCGCCGAGAAGTTCGGCAAGCAATACGACCTGTATGAGCCGATCCCGGGCACCAAGATCAACGGCAAGCTCACCATGGGCGAGAATATCGGCGATCTCGGCGGGCTCGAAATGGCCTATGCCGCCTACAAGCGCTACACCGCCGAGCATGGCGAGCCCAAGGTGATCAACGGCCTCACCGGCGACCAGCGCTTCTTCATCGCCTACGGCCAGAGCTGGCGCTCGAAGGTCCGCGAAGGCGCGCTCCGCGAGCGGCTCCTCACCGACCCGCACAGCCCGCCCGAATATCGGGTCAACGGAGTCGTCCGCAACGTCGACGCCTGGTACAAGGCGTTCAACGTCAAGCCGGGCGACAAGCTCTACCTGCCGCCCGAGGAGCGCGTCAGCATCTGGTAAGCCCCCCTCCCCCGGAAGGAAGGATTGAACAGGCCGCCATGTCCCCCGGGACATGGCGGCCTCGTCTTGACCGGCAGGCCAGGGGGCCTAGCAAGGACCGGTGCAGACGCCCGTCGCCACCGACTCCAAGGCCCTGGTCGATTCGTTCGGCCGGCGGATCACCTATGTCCGGCTGTCGGTGACCGACCGCTGCGACCTGCGCTGCCGCTATTGCATGGCCGAGACGATGCGCTTCCTGCCCCGCAGCGAGCTGTTGACGCTGGACGAGATCGCCCTCCTCGCCGACATCCTGATCGCCCGGGGCGTGACCCGGATCCGGCTGACCGGGGGCGAGCCGCTGGTCCGCCGCGGCATCGAGGGCCTGGCCCGGAGCCTCGGCGCGCGCATCGGCCATGGTCTCGACGAGCTCACCCTGACCACCAACGGGACCCAGCTCGACCGCCACTCCGAGGCGCTCTTCCAGGCGGGCGTGCGCCGGGTCAACGTCAGCCTGGACAGCCGGCACGAGGAGCGGTTCCGGCACATCAGCCGCGGCGGCGACCTCGGACGGGTGATCGCCGGCATCGATGCCGCGGCGGCGGCGGGGCTGAGGATCAAGATCAACATGGTCGGCCTCAAGGGCGTCAACGAGGACGAGATCGGCGACATGCTGGCCTGGTGCTCCGGTCGCGGCTTCGACCTCACCCTGATCGAGACCATGCCCCTCGGCGCGGTCGAGGAGGACCGCACCCTTCATTACCTGCCGCTGGACGGGGTCCGGCGGAGGCTCGAGGAGCGCTTCACCCTGGTCCCGACCCTGGTCCGGACCGGCGGCCCCGCGCGCTATTTCGAGGTCGGCGGTTCAGCGGTCAGGCTCGGCCTGATCACGCCTCTGACCCGCAATTTCTGCGACGGCTGCAACCGGATCCGGGTCGCCGCGACCGGCACCGTCTACGGCTGCCTCGGCCACGACCAGAAGATCGAGTTGCGCGACCTGCTTCGCCACGGCGGGGCCGCCGCGGTCGACGAGGCGCTCGACCGTCTCCTCGCCGCAAAGCCGCGCCGGCACGACTTCCGGATCGACGCGCCCTTGCCGGCCGTGACCAGGCACATGAGCGTGACCGGTGGCTGACTACCCTCTCCGTTCGGGCTGAGCCTGTCGAAGCCCTTCCCTTCGCCTCGGCGGAACAGCAAGAAAGGCCCTTCGACGGCTCAGGGCGAACGGTGGGGGATGGATTCGAGCACACTCCTCTGGATCGCCCTTCTGATGGGGCTTGCGGCGGCGCTCTATTCGACCCTCGGCCATGGCGGAGCGTCGGCCTATCTGGCGATCATGGCGCTGTTCGCCGTCGCTCCCGAGACGATGCGGCCGACCGCGCTCGCGCTGAACCTCGTCGTCGCGGGGTTCGCCGCCCTGAGATACTGGCGGGCCGGGCAGACCAACTTCCGGCTTCTGGCCGCGTTCGCCGTCACCGCCGCGCCCGCCGCCTTTCTCGGCGGAAGCCTCAGCCTCGCGCCCGAATATTACCGCCCGCTCGTCGGCCTCCTGCTCTGGGCCTCGGCCCTGAGACTGTTCTGGCAGCCCGGCCGCCTCGCCCGGCGCGAGCCCCGTCCTCCCCCGCTCGCCGTTACGTTGCCGGCGGGGGCCGGCCTCGGACTGCTCGCCGGTCTCACCGGCACGGGCGGCGGGATCTTCCTCAGCCCGCTGATCATCCTGTTCGGCTGGGAGGATGCCCGGCGGACGTCGGGGGTGGCGGCCGGGTTCATCTTCCTCAACTCGCTGGCCGGCCTCGCCGGCAACATGGCGTCGGTGCGCTCGCTTCCGGGCGAGCTGCCGGTCCTCGCCGCCGCGGTGGCCGCCGGCGCGCTCGGCGGCACATGGCTCGGCGCCGGCCGGCTGCCCAAGCCGAGGCTTCTTCAGGGCCTGGGGCTGGTGCTGACGATCGCCGGGGCGAAGCTCATCTTCGGGTAACGAAGCCAGGGGCGTCCCGGCGATCGGGTCAGGCCCATCCGCCGTTCGGGCTGAGCCTGTCGAAGCCCTCTCCTTTTCCTTGCGCGACAAGAAGGCCCTTCGACAAGCTCAGGGCGAACGGGGTCAGGCGGTTCAACCTAATCCCCCACCGCCCTAGAATTCGAGGGCCTCGATCTCGTCCCCGGCTTCCCGCGCCGGATCGTTCGGCCGGCTTCGGAGCAGGAGGTCGGCCTCGGCCAGCGCCTTCTGGGCGCCGCTGTCCTGGTCCCCGAGCGGGACCGCGGTTTCCCCGAGCCGGCGCGCCCGATGGAAGGTCTCGCGGTCGCCGCAGGCCGGAAGCGGCTCGGCGAGCGCGAGCCTTCTCCAGCCGGACTCCGCGGCGCGGCCGGCGAGGCCGGCGACGAGCGGGGCGAGCAGAAGCCGGGCGGTGACCATGGCCGAGGTCGGATTGCCGGGCAGGCCGAGGACGAGCCTGCCGCCCGCACGCCCGAGCCAGACCGGCTTTCCGGGCTTCATCGCGACCTTCGAGAAGATCAGCTCGAGCCCGTGCGGCGCGAACATCGCCTTGGCGTGATCCCTCTCGCCGACCGAGGCGCCGCCGGTGACGACGACGAGGTCGGCCTGCCCGAGCGCATCGCCCGCGGCCCGCTCCATCGCCTCGAGATCGTCCCCGCACAGGCGCGATCCGGCGTTCCGGCCGCCCCATCGCTCGACGAAGGCGGCAAGCCCGATCGAGAGGCTGTCGGGTATCGCTCCGCGGCGGCCGCGCGCCTCTCCGGGAGGCGCAAGCTCATCGCCGGTGCCGAGCAGCCGAACGGTCGGGCCGCGCCGGCACTCGACCTCGCCTATGTCCGCGGCGGCGGCGGCGACGAGCGCTCGCGGATCCAGCCGCCGTCCAGCCTCGAGAAGGACATCGTCCGTCCGGAAATCGGAGCCTCGGAGCCTGATGAAGCGGGCGGGACCGGGAAGACCGCCGATAGCGACCCGGTCGCCGTCCCGGTGAACCACCTCCTGGATGACGACCCGGTCCGCTCCCCGCGGGACGGGAGCGCCGGTGAAGATCCGCACGCAGCAGCCCGGCTCCAGCGCACCCTCGAAGCCGGCGCCGGCGAAGGATTCGCCGATCAGCCGAAGCGTTCCGGGCAGGTCCGCCTCCCGAACCGCATAGCCGTCCATCGCCGAGCAATCCGCCGGCGGCGAATCCACCCTGGCGACGACGGGCGCGGCGAGAGTCCGGCCGGCGGCCTCGGCGAGAGGCACGGCCTCGCGGCCGAGCGGCCGGGCCGCCTCCGCCACCCGCCGGATCGCCTCGTCGAACGAGATCATCCGCTGGACCAGTCGCCCGACCGGCCGCCCTGCTTCGACGTCACCCGGATGCCGCCTATCTCCATCGTCCGGTCGATCGCCTTGAGCATGTCGAACAAGGTCAGGCAGGCGACGGAAACGGCGGTCAGGGCCTCCATCTCGACTCCGGTGGCTCCGACCGTCCTCACCTCCGCGACGACCCGGAATCCGGGCAGGGCCGGGTCCACCTCGACCGTCACCGACGCCTTGGTCAGGGGAAGCGGATGGCAAAGCGGGATGAGGTCGGCGGTCCGCTTGGCCGCCATGGTCCCGGCGAGCTCGGCGGTCGCGATCACCGATCCCTTAGGAGCCTCCCCCGCCTCGACCGCGGCGAGGGTCGCCGCCAGGCAGGTAAGCCGGCCCTCGGCGACGGCGGTGCGGGCGGTCGATTCCTTGTCCGAGACGTCGACCATCCGGGCCCGGCCGTCGTCGCCGACATGGCTGAGGCGGCTCATCCGAAGTGATGCCTGAGGCGAGGCACCTGCTCGGCGAACGAACAGGGCCGGTAGCGGCTGTCGAGGGCGAAGGCGAGGACCCGGTCCCAGCCGTCGCGGCAGGCCCCCGGGGACCCGGGCAGGCAGAAGATGAAGACGTCCTCGACCTGCCCCGCGCAGGCGCGGGACTGGAGCGTGGCGAGGCCGACCGTGCCGAAGCTCACCTGGTGGAAGACGCTGGCGAACCCCTCCATCTCACGCCGGAAGAGCGGCTTCACCGCTTCCGGAGTGACGTCGCGAGGCGCGAAGCCGGTACCGCCGGTGGTCAGGATGACGTCCGCCCGGCCTTCGCAGACCCAGGCCCGGACCTGGGCCCGGATGGCCTCGACCTCGTCGCCGACGATCGCCCGTCCGGCGAGCTCGTGGCCGGCGGCCGTGAGCCGCGCCGCGAGCAGGCCCCCGGACGTGTCGGTTTCGTCGGTCCGGCTGTCCGAGACGGTCAGGACCGCGATCCGAAGCGGGTGGAAGGGCCGGCTCTCGTCTATTCCGGGCACGGCGCTTCGCTCCACCGGGCGCGGGCGGCGAGATCGTCCTCCCGCGGCTCGATCCAGGTCGAGCCCTCCGGACCGTCCTCGCGCTTCCAGAACACCGCGTCCGTCTTCAGCCGGTCCATCATATAGTCGACCGCCTCGAAGGCGGCCCGGCGATGCGTGGCCGAGGCGGCGACGAAGACGATCGTCTCGCCCGGCGCCACCGCCCCCCGCCGGTGGACGATCCGGAGCGCAGCTATGTCGAACCGCTCCCGAGCCGCGGCGGCGATGTCATCGAGCGAACGCGAGGTGAGGCGGGGATGGTGATCGAGGACCAGCCGATCCACCGCCTCGCCGCCCGGCGTCCGGGAGCGGGCCACGCCGGCGAAGGTGACGATCGCGCCCTCTCCCTCGAGGCCGGAGCGGAACTGCGAGAGCTCATGCTCGTCGGAGATGGGCTCGTCGGAGAGACGGACGGACATATTCAGCCCCCCGACAAGGGCGGGAGGAACTCGACCCGCTCCTGCCCCGCGACCGGGAAGTCCTCGCCGACGATCGCGTCGGCGACGCAGGCCCGCACCCCGGGGCTGAGCAGGTCCCGGGCAGCGCCGGGATGGAGGGCGGCGAGCCGGACCCGGAGGCGAGCCACCGTTTCTCCACGCTCGTCGGGGACCTCGCGCTCGTCACCGAGCGCCTCCCGAAGCCTCCCGAAGAATCCAATCCTCACGATCCGCCTTCCGCCAGTTACCCGGCTCATTCTGTTTCCGCACATCGGCCGCCGGTCAATGGGCTTCTCCGGGCCTCACGCCGTGGCGAGCCTCGCGCGGCCCGCGGCCGGGCCGCGGCTGCGGCGGATATAATATTCGAACAGCGCGAGGTTCGTGATCCAGGGAAGCCAGGCGATGACCCGGTAGGTGGCGAGGAAATCGAGGCCGAGCAAGGCCGAGGCCGGCAGCATCAGGCGGAAGGTGATCGCGGAGGAGGTGGCGGCGTAGGAACGGAGCATCCACTCCCTATGCTCGGAGAAGCGCCGCTCGACGGCGGAGCGCCAGGCGAGCCAGGTGAAGGCTCCCCACAAGACCGCCTGGGTGGCGAATCCGGCGCCCGCGACCGGCCCGGCGGTCGATCCCAACGCCAGGACGAAACCGGTCGGCGCCGCGACGGCGCAGGCGAGGACGTAGATCCGGCCCGCCGCCCGGTGAAGTGCCGGCCGGCGGGCTCGAAGCCGGCCGACGAACTGGATCGGCGCGGCGAGCAGAGCGGTCACCCCTCCGGCGACGTGGAGGATGAGGAAGGGGTCGGCGAAGGGATTGGCGACGATCGGCGGCGGCGGCGGCTCGCTGCCGGTGAAGTAGCGCAGCGCCGAGACCATCGCGATCTCCACCGTGAGGAGGACGACCGCGGCGCGCCAGGCGACCGAGTAGATTGGGCTTCGGATCATGATAAGCTCCGGGTTGCGATATGCGCGCATGGTTGCCCGGCCGCCCGGCGTGAAAAGGGGGTTTTGCGTGAACGGTGCATCTGGTTCGCGAGTGGAGCAGGGGCGGCGGCGGCTGGCGTTCGATCTGCTTCTGCTCGTCGCCCTCGGACTGGTGATGGCGGCGCTCGGGCCCTACCGCACGCTCGACGTTCCGGACCCGGTGAGGACCGCCTACTGGCTCGCGGCGGTGATCGGCGCCGGGCTCGCCGGGATAGTCGTCGACACAGTCCTCGGCTCGCGGATCCGCGGCTTCTGGCTCCGGATCGTCGCGGTCTCGCTGCTGATGACCCTGCCGGTGACTCCCTTCATCTACGCCCTCAACGCCTACATGCTCGACCTGCCGAGGCGGCCATGGCTGCTTCCGCAGCTCGCCTGGCAGGTGCTGATCGTCTCGCTTCTCCTCATGGCCCTGCGCGCTCTGGCCTGGCGGCGGATCGTCGAGACCCGGACGATCGTCGTCCCCCCGCTTCCGGAGGCTGAGCGCGCCTTCCGGCTCCGCCTCTCGGCGAGACGGCGCGGAGCGAGGCTGATCGCGATCGAGGCGGAGGACCATTATGTGCGGGTCCACACCGACGCGGGCTCCGAGCTCGTGTCGATGCGCTTTTCCCAGGCCCTCGAGGAGCTCGCCTTGGCCCACGGCTTCCGGCTCCACCGGTCCTGGTGGGCCCCGGCCGACGCGATCGAAGCGGTGCGCTGGAACCGCGGCACCGGCGAGGCGCGCCTGGCCGGAGGGCTGACCGCGCCGGTGAGCCGGAGCTGCGCGGCCGTCCTGAAGGAGGCGGGCTGGCGCTGAGCCGAAGATCTCCCGCCGGCGTTCCGGCGCGGTTCGGCACATTGGCCGCCCGCTGAGCGAATCCGCCGCATATTTGGCGTCTCACACCGAGAAACCCTTCTCGCGCCGGCCCACATTCGCGCCGTGGCCGGCCGGCACGACGGGAGCACGGGAAGACAATGACGAATATCGCGATCATCGGCGCAGGTTGCGCCGGACTCGGCGCGGCGACCGCCTTGATGGCCCAGAACGGCGCCGACGTGAGCGTGACCCTGATCGAGGCGAATGACTGGATCGGCGGCCGGGCGCGCACCTCGACGGACCCCTCCGGCCTCCCCGTCGATCTCGGCCCCCAGTTCATTCAGGACCCGGACGACAACCCGTGGGCGAGGATCGCCGAGAAACGGGGTTATGAATATGCGGTCCCGTCAGTGGACACCAGGTATCGCATGCTGGACGACGGGGTTTGGACGACCGTCGATTTCAACGTGGAAATCGACTCGATGAACAGCAATCTGGAGAAGAAGTTCAACGTCGCAACCGGCTTCAGCAATGCCGCGGTCCTGACCCCCGAGGAAGGAAGCTTGATCCAAACGCAGCAGGGCTGGGCGCTCAGCCTCGGCTCGAACGGGCTGGGCGCCATCGGCGAATCGGCTGAACCGTGGCAATATGTGGCGAGCGATCGGGATCGCCAGGTGGAGCCTCCGTACAAGCCGAACTGGTACGTCAAGAACGGCCTGGGCGCGATGGTGAGCGCTTACGGCCAGTGGCTGCTGGAACAATATGCGCCGAAGCTGAAATTCTTCGGCGGACTCAAGGTGATCGAGATCCATCAGCGTAAGGGTGAAGTATCGGTTTACCCCGCAGAGGGCGAGAGGACGGATTTTGACTTCTGCATAGTCACGATTCCATGCAGCGAGGTCAAAAAAATAAAGTTCGACCCGGCGCTGCCGGGAAGCAGGCTGCGGGCCGACGATTTCATCCGGCTCGGCTCATATAAGAAAGTGGCATTTCGGCCGACGAAATTTCCGATCACAAAAGGCAATACGATCGATGAGAAATGCGAGTATTATTTATATGACGAGATTAGACACGGGGTTTGGCAGTATTTCCGGCTTCCGACGGACCCGACGGTCCTGATCTGCGTGACCGCCGGCGACTTCGCTCGGGGGTTCGACGATTGGCCGGATGGGGACGTCACCGAAATGGTGATCGAGCTGCTTACCGGCGCCTATCCCGACAGCAACTCGGATTTCAGGCCCGCCAACGACGAGAAGGTTGTGACGAACTGGACGAAAACGCCCAACATCCACGGCGCCTATTCCTACACGTGGTTCAACGGCGAGCTCGGTCCGGACAATTCCGTTCCACTCCAGGCCCGCCTGGAGATCGCCCTTCCCCATGGACGGATCCACTTCGCCGGCGAGGCGACCTGGGCGGAGGCCTATGGGACGATCCACGGCGCCTACAATTCCGGGGTTCGCGCCGCCGGCGAGATACTGGCGGCGATCAAGCAGTTGAAGGTTTAGCCTTAGCCTCAGTGAAGCGAGGCGTTGCGGCGGTATTCGCGCGGGCTCTCGCCGACGATCCGCCTGAAGCTCTTCTCGAAGTGGCTGAGGTCCGAGAAGCCGACCGACATCGCCACCTGGGTGATGTTGCGCGGGGTGTCGGCGGTCAGCAGCTCCCGCGCCTTGCGGATCCGGATATGGCCGAGGAGAACCTTGAAAGGCATTCCGACCACGGTCCGGAACAGGAAGCCGAGATGGGACGGGCTCACCCCCGCCTCCCGAGCGAGCTGGCCGAGCGAGATCGGCTCCTCATAATGGCTTCCGAGCTTGAGCAGGGCCTTGCGCAGGGCGTGATGCAGCGAAGCCAGCGCCGCGGGCTCGCCGCCGGTCGCGCAGCGGACCCAATGATCGGCGGCGGCCTCGGCGGCGGAAGGCCGCCTGCGCGGCCCCGACCCGATCCAGCCCGAACGGCCGGCCGGGACGATGGCCGGCGCGTGCCGGCGCATGTCGTCGACCCCGATCGGCCGCTTTTCCGTGAGGACCGCCAGCCGCGCCACCGTGCGCTCGAGCTCGAACAGATTCTCTGGCCAGTCGTAGGTCCCGCAAAAATCGACCAGCGCGTCGGTGCGCTTCTCCTCGGGACGATAGCCGTTCTGCTCGAGCGCGTGGCAGATCAGGGCTTCGATGTCGCCCGGGCGGTCGCGCAGCGGCGGAATCGTCGCCGACAGGAAATCGAGCTCGGCGAGCAGCGAGCGCGAGAACAGCCCTTCCCGGGCGCGCTGGTGGAGATCGGCGGTGGTCGAGGCGATGATGCGCACCGGGGCCCCGTGCGTGCCCTGAAGCCACTGGTGGAGCTGCGAGGGCATGAATTGCGGGAGCTGCCTTTGCAGCCGCGGGTCGAGCTCGTCGATGTCGCCGAGGAACAAGGTGCCCCCCTGGGCGCGTTCCATCCACTCGGCGGGACCGTTGCCGGGCACGGCGCAATCGACCTGGACGAACGGTCCGTTCGACGTCGGGCCGCAGCAGTGGATGGTCGCGGCGACCTGCGCCTTCTCGGTTCCGAACTCGCCGCGCAGAAGCACCGGGAGCCGTCCTCGGGCGGATATCTCGACGAAGGCTTCGAGATCGCGCAGGGCCTTGCTCAATCCGATCAGCAGCAGCGGCCGCCCCAGCCGGCGCTGCGACCAGTTGCGGACATGATAGCGGTTGATCAGCAGTCCGCAGTGGCGGGCGAAGTAGCTGAGCAGGCCCCGTTCGGCCTCCGACGGCGCCGGCGGATCGAGCCGAAGGCGGAGCTCGCCGAGCGGGGTCTCGGCGTAGGAAATCGGAAGGACCATGTCTCCGGCCGACCTCGTCGCGGCGACGGCCTCGGCTTCGCGCCGCTCCGCCCGCTTCCGCCGGCCGGGCTTCTCCCCGCCTCCGGGCTCCTCGTCGATCCATTCCGAGACGAACTCATAGCCGGTCCGGCGGAGAAGCAGGGTCGCCCTGCCCTCCACCGACAGCGACCCGGCAACCAAACGGGTCCGGGCCGCGAGCGCGCGCATCAGCGCCTCGAGCAGGTCCGGCAGGTCGCGGAACGGCCGGTTGATGCTGTCGAGCAGCTCGTCACCGATGTTGTCGCTCGAAAAGGCCACGATTCCCCCGAATCTCGGCTCAATCCGTTGGCGATCCGGGGAGCCATGCCACACGCGTCACACTACTACACGGGACAAGACGGTCACCAGAGGTCTGTTTTAACTATCAAATCGCCTGGAAGTAAAGCTGAGGTCCATTCCACAACGAATCTATTCAAGAACCAGATACCGACGATCATCGGACTTACATCCGAAAACGGATCGATCTCGCCGGGCGGCGGCGACGGCGGCGGCGGCGGCGCCGTTCAGTCGCAACCCGGATCCGGCGGCGTGCGATCCCTCCGGCCATGCGCCTGGCTGGCCGCGCGCATCGCCCGGTCCACCGCTCGCAGCGAGGATTCGATCGCCCGGACCTCGCCCTGGTCGGCCTGGTCGATCGCCCGCGCACCGCCGTCGAATTCGTCGGCGACCGGTCTGTCGGTCCGGAACAGCGCGCGCACCCGGTCGGCTCGGGCGCGGGCGGCGCCCATCAGGCGCTTCGCGTCCTCGAGCACCCAGCGGGCCGCCTCCTCGGCATGCTCGGCGGCGCGCAAGGCGGCGTGGATCGCCTCCTGGGCGTCCGCGGCGGCACCGGCGATTCCCTTCATCGCCCGTTCGGCCGCTCTCAGCTCGTTGTCGGCGATCTCGCCCGCCGCCAGGGCGCGGTTCATGTCATACCCGGTGTCGTCCGCCAATTCCTGGGCGGCCCGATCGTCCTGGCTGCCGGCTCGCGACCGGCTGCGGTTAATGTCCCTGGCCATCACTTTCTCCTTCTACTTTCGGGCGCCGCCGGCGGCGCCTCCGGCAACGGTCGGAAGACGGACAGGGCGATGACGCCCTGCCGGCCGAGCGTGACCACGGCCTCCTCCGCCTCGGACAGGATCTGGAAGCTCGACGAGATTCCGTCCTGGCCCAGCCGGCGCCGGCCGAGCTCGCCGGAGCCGACCAGGGCCTGAGCGCCGGCCAGGTAGCCGGCGACGATCCGGGGCGCCTCCTCGTCGGATTCGCGCTGCGCGAAGCGGGTATGGGCGATCACCTGCTCGGCGAGCTGCGAGCGGCGCGAGAAGCCGAGCCGCCGGCCCATCGCGAGCCATTCGTTGATCGCCTCCGCCACCTCCCAGGGCTGGGCCGAGCCGTCGGCGCGCGGACAGTCGAGCGCCTCGAACAGCAGCGGCAGCAGGAGGTCGATGGAATCTCCGACCCGGGCGCTTCGCGAGCCGGCCTTCTCCGGAGGCGAGGGATCGGAAGCGACGTAGCGCAGGTAGGCTCGGAAATAGTCCGCGAACTCGAGCGGAGTCGCGGACCGCCCGGCCGCGAAGAGGGCGGCCTCCTGACGATCTCCTTCCGGAAGCCCGGCGTCGCGCTCCATCAGGGCATGGATTTCGACCTGGTCCTCGACGGTCATGGCCTGGAGCACCGGCAGCGGCTTATCGCCGACCAGCTGGCCGAGCGCGGCGACGTCCCGGGCCAGATCGGGCTGGCTGACCAGATCGTATCGGCTGAGGACCTCGCTCACCTTGCCGCCGTCGCCCTTGGCCTCGGCGAGGATCCGAAGATCGCCGCGGTCGAGGGACATCAGCTTGGCCGGCCCGACCAGAAGCGGGATCGCCGGCATCAGCAGGAGATGCCAGCCGTGCAGGCCGACCTGGACCGCACCGACGAGCGCCTCCTCGCTGTCGAAGCGATATTGCGCCCGGGGATGCCGGATCGCCCATTCCAGCCACTCCACCCCGCCGTCGATGAGGAAGAGGACGAGACGGGCCGAGTCGGAGAGCGCGCTGGCACGAGGGACGAGCCTGCCCGCGACGGAGACGGTCATGGCGATAACCTCCCGGGCATCTCAACCCGACGGGAATTCTTGAAGGATCTTGGCCGCGGCCGCGCCGATGGCGGCATAATCGCTGGTGGCGTTCGTCATGATGCTCTGGATCTGACTCAGCAGGGGCGAGTTCGCCTCGTCCCCGGCCAGCAGCTGGGCGACGACGACCCCGGTGGCGGTGGTGGCGATGGTCGAGATGTTGCGCAGGGCGTCGGTCGCGTCCTGGATCGCGATCGCCGTCGACTGGGCGACCGACTGATAGGCCTTCCCGGCGCCGCTGGTGAGGACCACCTGCGGATCCATCGTCGCCATCTGGGCCTGGTTGATGATGTCGATGACCTTGGGGTTGACGACGGCGGAGTCCATTGCGTTTTCTCCTTATTTCTTCGGCGGCGTGAAGGTCGCCTTGGTGTCGAGCTCCGCCAGGGTGGAACGCGCGTTCGCCGAGTCCGCGGAGTCGGGGGCGACGGCCGCCTGCTGCTGCAGGATCCCGATCGCCTGGGCGGCGGCCTTGCCCGCCTCCGCCACCGGATCGACCGGCGGCGGCGGCGGCGGCGGCGGGGCCTGCTTGGCGGCGGCGGCCAGGTCCGCCAGTTGCGCCTGGGCCGCCTTCTGGCTTGCCGAACTCGGATCGTTCGCCACGCTCTGCAGATACTGGATGCTCGCCTCGGCCTCGGCCGTCGCGCCGGCGATCAGGCCGGCGGCGGCGGACGGCGCGGCGTCGGCGGTGAGCTGCTCCAGAGCGTCGCGCGCCGCCGCGGCGCTCGAAGCCAGGCCGGCCTCCTCCGTCTTCAGAGTGTCGATCGCCCATTCGCCTTCCGCCTTCGCTGCGGCGATGATCGCGGCGGCCGCCTTGGGCGGCTTGGGCGGGGGAGGATCGAGCGGCTGGATTCCGCCCGACGGCGGCGGCGGAGGCGGAGGCGGCGCCGGCGGGAGCTCGAACGGGAAGGGCGCGGAGAGCATCTTCGCGCAGACCGCGGTGGTCGCCGCAGATCCGATCATGCTCGAGCCCTGCTGGCGGCTGACGGCGTTGTACATCGCCATTCCCAGCGTTTCGGCCATCACCGAATCGAGCATTCCGAATGCCTGGGTCGGAGCGATCCCGCCGTTGAGGGTGACGACGTCCGCCACCGAGTCGACGATCTGGCCGTTGACGCTGCCCTGGTCCATCCCTCAACCTCCCTTTGCCGCTCCCGCGATTCCCGCGGCGATGATGATCGCGACGACCTCGACGGTCGCCGTCATGCCGATGATCTGACCGCGCTGCTGCGCGGCCGTTGCATTCGCCATCGCCAGGCCGATGCTGTCGGCCATGGCGACGTAGGTCAGTCCCATCGCCGCCGAGGGCGCCGCACCGATGGTCAGCATCGAAGCGGTAACCGGTGCTCCGGCCATGGGCTCGCCCCGCGACGGTCAGTGCGCCGGCACGGCTCGGCCGGCGCAACTCCGGATCAGACCAGACCCGACTTGAAGATCTTCGACGTCGCGACGCCGGAGCTCGCCTCGTTGACCCCGAGGAGCGTGGACACGCCCTGGGTCGTCGACGCCTGCAGGGTGACGTAGCTCTGCTGCTGGTTGTTGGTGGCGTTGTGCGCCGCGTTCGACAGCGCCTGGCTGGTGACGACGAACAAATTGCCGGTCGCCACCGCCGGGGCGTCGCCCAGCACCTTGGTGTTGACCTGGCTGATCGAGTCCGTGACCTGATCGTTGACGTGGGTCGGGAAAGCCATGATCGTTGCTCCTTGATCCTATGCTTGCGGGCGGCGAGAGGCGGCGGCCGCGGCCGTCAGCCGAGTATCTTCTTGGTGGCGATGCCGGCGGCGGCGGTGTCGAGCGAATAGAGCAAGGCCACCCCGGCCGTCGTCGCCGCCTGCGCCGTCACGTACATCTGTTGCTGCGCCATCGTCGCGTTGTGCGCCGCATTCGCAAGCGCCTGGGCGGTCGCCTGGTAGAAATTGCCCATGGCGACCGCCGGCGAGCTGCCCAGCGTCTGCGTGTTGGCCTGGGTCACCGAGTCGGTGATCTGATCGTTGACTGAGGTGGGAAAGGCCATTTCAGCGTCTTCCTGGACAGCGTTGCGGTTTCGGCGGCGTCAGCGGCTTCGCCGGCTCAGCTCTTGAGGATGTCCTCGGTGGCGATTCCGAGCGAGGCCGTGTCGAGCGCGTAGAGGGTCGCGACGCCCATGGTCGTCGCCGCCTGGCTGGTGACGTAGCTCTGCTGCTGGGCGTTGGTCGCGTTGTGAGCGGCGTTGGAAAGCGCCTGGGCGGTCGCCTGGTAGAGATTGCCCATCGCGATCGCCGGAGCGTCGCCGAGGACCTTGGTGTTGGCCTGGGTGATCGAGTCGGTGATCTGGTCGTTGACAGCCGTTGGGAATGCCATGTCGAATTCCTTCCTGTTTGCAGGTCATCCGGGCCCCATGCCCGAACCCCCTTCTACCGGCCTCAGAGGAGGCTCTGGGTCTTGGCGACGGTGCTGGTGTTGCTCTTGAGGATGTCCTCGGTGGCGATGCCGGTCGAGGCGGTGTCGATCGCGTAGAGGGTCGCCACGCCCATCGTCGTCGACGCCTGGCTGGTGACGTAGCTCTGCTGCTGGGCGTTGGTCGCGTTGTGCGCGGCGTTCGCCAGCGCCTGAGCGGTCGCCTGGTAGAGATTACCCATCGCGATCGCCGGCGCATCGCCAAGGACCTTGGTGTTGGCCTGGGTGACCGAGTCGGTGATCTGGTCGTTGACGTGGGTGGGGAACGCCATGCTGCTTCTCCTCGAAATTGCGTTCATCGATCACCGTCGGCCGGTGAACGAAGCAACAATAAGCGGCCTTCAGGAAGAGGAGATTGGCCGATTTGACGGAATATGCCGCAACGACGCGCAAAGGCCGATGCGCGAATCGGCGCAATCGCTCAACCCGGCCTCGCTGCTGATTTGCGGAGCGCCTGCTGCGCCTGAGTCGGCGCCCGGCCAAGACCCTACAGCTTCGCCGCCGCATCCCCTTGCGGTTTGTCCCGATGCCGGGCCGGGGCCTGGAAGCCTAGGTGGAAGGTTTGGAGGAGCCTCCCATGGGCAAGCTGAAGCGGAAGGATTATCAGACGCTTCTCGAAGAGATGCAGGTCGAGCTCAACGACATGGCGCGCTGGGTCCAGGACACCGGCCAGCGCATGCTGATCATCTTCGAAGGACGCGACACGGCCGGAAAGGGC
>DASQJV010000328.1:0-4378 GCA_035630855.1 Allosphingosinicella sp.
GGCCTCTCCTCGCCCGGGATGGAATATGCCTCGGAGATGATCGTCAAGGCGCAGCTCGCCGGGGTCTCGATGTCGGAAGTGCCGGCGACCCTGGCCAAGGACGGCCGCTCCCGGCCGCCGCATCTGCGCAGCTGGCGCGACGGCTGGCGGCACCTCAAGTTCCTCCTGCTCTTCGCTCCGCGCTCGCTCTACCTCTATCCCGGGCTCGGCCTGTTCGCCCTGAGCTTCGCCGCCTTCCTCGGCCTGCTCCCCGGCGACGTCACGGTCGGGAGCGTCCGCTTCGGGGTCCACAGCCTGCTCTTCGCCGGCGCCGGGATGCTGATCGGCGCCCAGATGATGAGCTTCGGCCTGGTCGCCGGCCAGTTCGGCGTCCGCGAACGCTACTGGTCCGCCGGCCGAGGTTTCAAGCGGGCCCGCGCCCTGCTCACCGTCGACAGGGGCTCGCTGATCGGCGGAGCGATGATTCTCGCCGGGCTCGCCGGAGCAATGGTCGCTCTCGCCTCCTGGGCCGGGGGCGGCTTCAGCGACATGGATCCGGACATGCTGATGCGCCTGTCCATCCCCTCCGTCCTCCTCGCGGGAATCGGCCTTCAGCTCATGCTGACCTCGTTCCTGCTCGAGCTGCTCTCCCACCCCGCGCGCCACCCGCAAAGGTAATCGCCATGAGCCTGTTCAAGAGCCTCCACCGCAAAGTGCACGGCAGGGCGGTGTTCGACCGCCGGATCGAGGTGCTGACCCGGACCCTCGCCGACTTCATCCCCGCCAACGCGCGGGTGCTCGACATCGGCTGCGGCAGCGGCACCCTCGCCAGGCGGATCATGGCGCTCC
Organism: Allosphingosinicella sp.; assembly: GCA_035630855.1. Classification (GTDB taxonomy): domain Bacteria; phylum Pseudomonadota; class Alphaproteobacteria; order Sphingomonadales; family Sphingomonadaceae; genus Allosphingosinicella. The sequence continues at coordinate 829 of DASQJV010000328.1, forward strand.
GCCCCGACGTCAGGATCGAGGGCATCGACGTCCTCGTCCGGCCCGGCACCGAGATCCCGGTCACCGAGTTCGACGGCGACAATATTCCCTGGGCCGACGGTCATTTCGACATCGCCTTGTTCGTCGACGTCCTCCACCACACCGAGGCTCCGGCCCGGCTTCTCGCCGAGGCCAAGAGGGTCTCGAAGGGCGGGATCGTGATCAAGGACCATTTCCGCGAGGGCGTCCTCGCCGACGCGACGCTGAGGTTCATGGACTGGGTCGGCAACGCCCAGCACGGGGTCGTCCTGCCCTACAATTACCTCTCCGATCCCGAGTGGCGCTCGATCTGGTCGAAGCTCGGGCTCAAGGTCGAGCGGCTGACCGACAAGGTCGGCCTCTACCCGGCGCCGTTCAGCTGGCTGTTCGACCGCCGGCTCCACTTCGTCGCCCGCCTCGCCTAGCTGCTTATGGCCAGCCTCGCCGACTCCGTCCCGCCCGCTCCGGCGCAAGCGGGGCCGCTCCAGCGCCTCCTGAGCCGACCTGCCCTCTGCTTCTGGGTGGCGGGCCTGATCGTCTACGGCCTCGCCGCCTGGAATTTCTCCGGCGGCCACTTCCTCAACCAGACCTCGCGCGACCTCTGGCAGCACATCGCCACCCTGCGCGCCCTGATCGAGAACCCGTTCCACCCCGCCAATCCGTTCGTCGCGACCGGCGAAGGCTCCCGCCACTTCCACCCCTACTGGGTCTCGGTGGCGCTGGTCGCCAAGGCGTTGGGCTGGAACGAGTGGCAGGCGATCGCCTTCGCCGGCTTCGTCAGCGCCGGCACCCTGCTCGCCGGAATCCACGCCTTCGGCCGGGCTTTCTACCGCACCCCCTGGGGGCCGCTCGCCTTGCTCGGCGCCATGGTGTTCGGCTGGTCGCTTCCGTTCAGCCATACCGGCTATCATTCGATCGCCACCCTGATCGAGGGCATCGCCTATCCCGCGGCGCTCCTGATCGGCCTGTCGCTGCTGCTGTGGGCGCTCGTCATCCGGGCCCTGGAACGGCCCGCTCTCGCCTGGGCGATCGTCCCGCTCGCCGCCTTCATGTTCGCCACCCACCAGCTCGGCGCCGGGATCGGCTTCATGGCGGCGGGCTGCTTCATCCTGCTCTGGCCGGACGCGAGCCTCAGGGCCCGGGCCGGAGCGGCCGCCGCCCTCGCCGCCGGAATCGCCCTGTCGACGGCCTGGCCCTATCACGATCCGTTCGAGGCGATCGCGCGCGCCGGGGTTCCGACCTGGACCGGCGGAGTCAATTTCTATCATCCGGTGATGCTGGGAGTCGCCTTCGTCCCATCGCTGTTCGGCCTGGCGGGGCTCCGCCACCGCCGCTTCGTCCGCACCGGCCTGCCGGTGCTCGCGGCCTTCGTCCTGTTCGCCGCCATCTTCGCGCTGGGCCTGGCCGGGATACTCATCGCCACCCGCTTCGTCATGCCCGCCGTGCTGATGCTCCATATCGGCCTCGGCGCCCTGTTCCTGACCCTGCCCGCCGACTGGCGCAGCCTGACCCGAACGGCCCAGCTCTCGCTCTTCGCCCTCGCCTTGCTCTGCCTCGGCCTGTTCGGGATCATGACGGTCGCCCAGTTCGATACCGAGCAGCGCATCTTCGAGGAGGAGGGAAGCAGCTACGCCGCCGCCCTCGCCCTCACCCACGACATTCCCGACAGGGAGCCGGTCGCCGCCTACGACGTCTTCGCCTGGCCGATCGTCGCCACCGGCCAGCGCGTCGTCTCGGTGCCCTGGCCGGAACCGATGATCGACGGCCTCGCCGACCGCCAGGCCGCCGCCGAGCGCCTGTTCGACCCGTCCCTGACCCGCGACCAGCGCCTCGGCCTCGCCCGCCGGTGGGGCGCGAAGGTCCTGATCATGGACAGGAAGGGCCCCCTGCGCCGCAAGATGCCGAAGCGGATGCTGGAAACCCTGGAAGCCCAGTCGGCGCGAACCACCGAATCCGGCGGCTTCATCCGCTTCGACCTGGAATAGGTTTGCCTCCCCATCTTGCGATGGGGAGGCAAGTCATTACGCCCGCACGCCTCGTCCGCGCACCAGCTTCCAGAACAGGAGCAGAGCCAGCAGCGCCGACCAGGCGAGCCCCGGCGCGGACTCGAGGGCGTCGCGCACCGGCGGGGCCTGGGCGATGAAGAGGAGGCTCGCCGCCACCGCGGCGAGCGCGAGCGCCTCGCCGGCGAGCTGGGACAGGAGCGCCGCCCGCCACCGCCGGAACCTTTCGGACTCGGCCACCCCTCGCTCCACACGGAGAACGAAGCCGCGGTCGGCCGGGCGGTCGGGCGGCGCCAGGGCCTCGCTCAGGAGCCGGTCGAGATCCGGATCGTCGCTGTCGGTCATTTCAGATTCTCCCGGCACTTGAGCTTGGCCCGGCGGACGTGGCTCTTGAGCGTGCCGAGCGGTATCCGCAATATCTGCGCCGCCTCGCCATGCGACCAGCCATGGCCTTCGCACAGCACCAGGGCCGCCCGCTCGACCGGCTCCAGCAGGGCCAGGGCACGAGCCAGATCCACCCTGTCCCCGGCCGACGGCTGGGCCACCGTCTCGGCAAGCTCGGCGGCGGCTTCGCGCTTTCGGCTCTCGCTTCGCTGCCGCCTTTTCTGGTCGACGAACAGCCGCCAGCCGATCGCGCACAGCCAGGACGAGAATTTCGACTCGCCCCGGAAAGCCGCCAGCGATTGCCAGGCCTTGATGAAAGTCTCCTGCGCCAGCTCGTCGCCCAGATCCGGACCGGCGAGCTGGCGCAGGAAGGCGCGCAACCGCCGTTCGTGGGTTTCCACGAGCAGTCGGAAAGCGCCTTTGTCTCCTCCCGCGGCCCGGCGACAGAGGATTTCATCGGGCTCACTCGGCGGCGGCATCGTCCGGCCCGGCCGAACGGCTCTGCATGCGGTGCCGGACGAGCAGGGCCGCTCCGACCAGAGCCGGGAACAGGGCGGCGCCGAGCCCGTAGCGAAGCCATTCCGTCTCGCCCACGATCAGCGAGAAGCCGGCCAGAGCGGCGCCCAGGGCCAGCAGGATGAGCCCGGTCCGGTCGTCCGTCCCCAGGTCGGCGCGCGGACCGCCCAGATCGTTGCGTCCGATCCGGTCGACGAGCATTCCGGCGTGCGCCGAATCCCGGCTGATCGCTTCTCGCAGAGTGCGGTGGAGCAGCCACGCCTGGATCAGCCTCAGGAAGAAGACGAAGCCGACCAGGAAGAGCAGTCCAACGCTTATCGAGACGATCATTTCGGTAAAAGGCATTTCAAAGCTCCTTGTCCCCCGGGCCACCCCGGTCTCGAAGCTAGGACGGAAGCCGACGCCGCTTTGGATGCCGCCGGCTCATTTTCTTAATTTGGGCGGCCCGGCGCATCCCGCCGGGACGAACAGGGAGATCGGCATTCCCTCCTGCTCGGCCGTCCCGTCGTTGCCGGAAAGAGTCAGCGGACCGTACCAGAGCGCCGGGCCGAGGCCCCGGGCGAACAGCAGCGAGGGCGGCTTGTCGCTGGAACGGGGCGGCGCCTCGAAAGCGGAGAGGTCGGCGGCGA
>DASQJV010000329.1:0-7606 GCA_035630855.1 Allosphingosinicella sp.
CCTCGAGCAGCTCGCGCTGGCGGGCGGTCAGCCTAGTCGGGGTCTCGACCTCGACCTGGACGACCATGTCGCCATGGCCGCGGCCGTTGATGACCGGCATTCCGGCGCCGCGCTGCCTGATCTGCTTGCCGGACTGGATTCCGGCCGGGATCTGGATCGAATGCTTCTGCCGGTCGAGGCCGGGCACCTCGATGCAGCCGCCCAAAGCGGCGGTGGTGATGCTGACCGGGCAGCGCACGAACAGGGTCGACCCTTCGCGCTGGAAGACCGCGTGTCGGGCGAGGTGGACGAAGATGTAGAGGTCGCCGCCGGGCCCGCCGCGGACCCCCGCCTCGCCCTCGCCGGCGAGCCTGATCCTCGTGCCCTCGTCGACCCCCGCCGGGATCCGGACGTCGAGCGAGCGCCGGCGCTCGACGCGGCCCTCGCCGCGGCATTTCTCGCAAGGGTCGGCGATGACCTGGCCGACTCCCCGGCAGGTCGGGCAGGTGCGCTCGACGACGAAGAAGCCCTGCTGGGCGCGGACCTGGCCGCGGCCGTGGCACATGGTGCAGGGCCGGGCGCTCGTGCCGGTCTTGGCGCCCGAGCCGCCGCAAGGCTCGCATCTGGCGGTGGTGTCGATCTTCAATTCGACCTGCTTGCCGGAGAAGGCGTCCTCGAGGCTGATCTCGAGGTCGTAGCGCAGGTCGGAGCCGCGCAGGGCGTTGGATCGGCGGTCGGCCTGCTGGCCGTTCATGAACTCGCCGAAGATGTTCTCGAATATGTCGGAGAAGGAGCCGAAATCCTGGGCCCCGGCCCCGCCCATGCCGCCGTTGCGGAAGGCGGCGTGGCCGAAGCGGTCGTAGGCGGCGCGCTTCTGGGGGTCCCTGAGGCAATCATAGGCCTCGTTGATCGCCTTGAAGCGGGCCTCGGAATCCTTGCAGCCCGGATTGCGGTCGGGATGGCATTCCATGGCGAGCCGGCGATAGGCGGACTTCAAGGTCCGCTCGTCGGCGCCGCGCTCGACCTGGAGAAGCTCGTAATAATCGGTCTCGGTCACGACGATAGCCCCCGGCCCGCCACCGTTCGGGCTGAGCCTGTCGAAGCCCTCCCCTTCTTCACCGCGGCAAGAAAGGGAAGTCCTTCGACAGGCTCAGGACGAACGGTGGGGTTCACACCTTCTCAGCCCTTGTTTTCGTCGTCGACCTCGGAGAATTCGGCGTCGACGACTTCCTCTTCGGTGCCGCCCGCTTCCGTACCCTCGGCCGCGCCGGGCTCATCGGAAGCCCCGCCGGCCGCTCCGGCCTGCTCCTTCTCGTAGATCGCCTGGCCGAGCTTCATCGCGACCTGGCTGAGCGCCGCGGTCTTGGCCTTCATCGCCTCGATGTCGCCGCTCTCGACCGCCTGCCTGGTCTCGTCGATGGAGGTCTGGATCTCGGACTTCAGGGCCTCGTCGACCTTGTCGCCATGCTCGGCGAGCTGGCGCTCGGTCGAATGGGCGAGGCCCTCGGCGCTGTTCTTCGCCTCGGCCGCCTCACGGCGCTTCTTGTCCTCCTCGGCGAACTGCTCGGCCTCGCGGACCATCTTCTCGATGTCGGAATCGGCGAGGCCGCCCGACGCCTGGATCCGGATCTGCTGCTCCTTGCCGGTACCCTTGTCCTTGGCCGAGACGTGGACGATGCCGTTGGCGTCGATGTCGAACGTGACCTCGACCTGAGGCACGCCGCGCGGCGCCGGCGGGATTCCGACCAGATCGAACTGGCCGAGCATCTTGTTGTCCGACGCCATCTCGCGCTCGCCCTGGAAGACCCGGATCGTCACCGCATTCTGATTGTCCTCGGCGGTCGAGAAGGTCTGCGACTTCTTGGTCGGGATGGTCGTGTTGCGGTCGATCATCCGGGTGAAGACGCCGCCCAGGGTCTCGATTCCGAGCGACAGCGGAGTGACGTCGAGCAGGAGCACGTCCTTGACGTCGCCCTGCAGGACTCCGGCCTGGATGGCGGCGCCCATGGCGACGACCTCGTCGGGATTGACGCCGGTGTGGGGCTCCTTGCCGAAGAAGTCCTGGACGATCTGGCGGACCCGCGGCATGCGCGTCATTCCGCCGACGAGGACAACCTCGGAGATGTCCTCGGCCTTCACGCCGGCGTCGGCCAGGGCCTTCTTGCAGGGATCGAGAGTCCGCTTGATCAGATCCTCGACCAACCGCTCGAGATCGGCGCGGGTGATCGTCTTGACCAGGTGCTTCGGGCCGTTCTGGTCGGCGGTGATGAAGGGCAGGTTGACCTCGGTCGTCTGGGCCGAGCTGAGCTCGATCTTGGCCCGCTCCGCGCCCTCCTTGAGGCGCTGCAAAGCGAGGCGGTCGCCGCGAAGGTCGATGCCCTCCTGCTTCTTGAACTCGTCGGCGAGATAATCGACGATCTTGGCGTCGAAATCCTCGCCGCCGAGGAAGGTGTCGCCGTTGGTCGACTTCACCTCGAACACGCCGTCGCCGATCTCGAGCACCGAGATGTCGAACGTTCCGCCGCCGAGGTCGTAGACCGCGATCGTCTTGCCGTCCTGCTTGTCGAGGCCGTAGGCGAGCGCCGCCGCGGTCGGCTCGTTGATGATGCGGAGCACCTCGAGCCCGGCGATCTGGCCGGCGTCCTTGGTCGCCTGGCGCTGGGCGTCGTTGAAATAGGCCGGGACGGTGATCACCGCCTGGGTGACGTTCTCGCCGAGATAGGCCTCGGCGGTTTCCTTCATCTTCTGGAGGATGAAGGCGGAGATCTGCGAAGGGCTGTAATCCTTGCCGCCGGCGTTGACCCAGGCGTCGCCATTGGGGCCGCGGCTGATCTTGTAGGGGACCAGCTCGGTGTCCTTCTTGGTGATCGGATCGTCGAAGCGGCGGCCGATCAGGCGCTTCACCGCGAAGACGGTATTCTCGGGATTGGTGACCGCCTGGCGCTTGGCCGGCTGGCCGACCAGCCGCTCGCCGTCCTTGGCGAAAGCGACGATCGAGGGCGTGGTGCGCGCGCCTTCCGCATTCTCGACGACCTTGGGCTTGCCGCCTTCCATGACGGCGACGCAGCTGTTGGTCGTGCCGAGATCGATTCCGATGACTCTAGCCATGCTTAAATCCTCTTGTGCCCCAAAAGTTTACCGCACCCCTGCGTCCTTCGAACGAGGCACGCGGAGTGTTTCGGGAGCGATATAGGGGTGGATTCCGAGGCGACAAGAAGTCGGGCCGACGCTAAGGGGCGCCGGCGATGAAGAAGATGCTCGAAAGCCACGTTTTTGTCGCCCTCGCCGCGGCGGCGGCGCTGGCGGGCTGCGATCGGCCGCCGGCCGACGGGACGGTCCGGGTGAGCGACGTCTGGGTGAGGCTCCCGGCCGCGAGGAGCCGTCCCGGAGGCGCCTATTTCACGATGGAGGCGGGGAGCGAGGGCACCAGGCTGGTCGGGGTGTCGAGCCCGTCCGTGCGCTGGATCGAGCTGCACGAAACGAGCACCAACGGCGGCAAGACCCGGATGAAGCAGCGCAAGGACGTCGAGTTCCCGAGCCGCGGCGAGCTCGTCTTCGAGCCGGGCGGACGCCACGCCATGCTGTTCGGGATCAACCCGCGGGTGAAGGCCGGCGACCGCATCCCCCTCACCTTCTCGTTCAACGTCGCCCCGCCGATCACCGTCGAGGCACAGGTCCGGGCGGCGGGGGACGAGCCCCCGCACGGGGAGCATTGAGGGGTCTAAATCCTCCCCCAGATTTCCGGGGGAGGGGACCATGCGAAGCATGGCGGAGGGGTTCTTGCAATCTCCGAAAGAACCCCTCCACCGCGCTGCGCGCGGTCCCCCTCCCCGGCAAATGCCGGGGAGGATTTGAGCATGCCCGCCGATCAGGCTACCATCCCCGGACACATCAGGGGGAGGCTCGAATGTCCGGATTCAGGGAATTCATCGCCCAGGGCAACGTGCTCGGGCTGGCGGTGGCGGTGATCATCGGCGCGGCGTTCGCGGGCATCGTCGCGTCGCTGACCGGCGACATCATCATGCCGGTGATCGGCTGGCTGTTCGGAGGCCTGGACTTCTCGAGCTACTTCGTCCGCCTCGGTCCGATCCCGGCCGGCTATGCCGGCGACCCGAACAATTATGCGGCGCTGAAGGCCGCGGGCGTGCCGATGATCGGCTACGGCCAGTTCGCCACCGCCGTGGTCGCCTTCCTCATCCTCGCCTTCGTCATCCACCAGCTGGTCCGGGCGGCGACCCGGGCCAGGCTCGCGCCCGCCGAAGCCCCGGCGGGGCCGAGCGAGGAGCTGCTGGTCCTCCGTGAAATCCGCGATGCCCTCAGGGCGAGGCCCTGAGCGATTGAAAAGTTGCGCTTTTCCCGGTAGCCGGCGAAATCGCTGAGCGGGGATTCGGGAAAATGAAATCGAGTTGGTTTGGACGCGGGCTCGCCGCGGCCGCGGCTTTGCTGCTCGCGGGCGCTCCGGCGCGCGCCATCGATCCGCTGCCGGCGGACGCCAGGGCGACGCCCGACCCGGCGGTGAAGACCGGCACCCTGGCCAACGGCCTGCGCTACGCGATCATGCGCAACGGCACGCCCGCCCGGGCCCTGTCGATCCGTCTCGTCATCCGGGCCGGCAGCTATGACGAAGCCGACAGCGAGGAAGGCTTCGCCCATTTCATCGAGCATATGGCGTTCCGCTCGACCCGGCAGGCGCCCGAAGGGTCGCTCGACACCCGCTTCGCCAATCTCGGAGTCGCGTTCGGCCGGGACGAGAATGCGATGACCGGCCTCGAGGCGACCATCTACCAGATGGACGTCCCGGTCGGCGATCCCGCCGCGGTCGCCAAGGTCCTCGAATGGCTTCGCGGCGCCGCCGACGGGATCCTGTTCACGCCGACGGCGGTGGAGCTCGAGAAAGGCGTGGTCCTCGCCGAGCTCCGCGCCCGGACCAGCCCTGCAACGCTCATGATGCGCGAGACGGCGCGGTTCCAGGCGCCCGGCCTGCGCTCGCTGAATCGCGATGTCGGAGGCACCGAGGCCTCGCTCCGGGCGGCCAGCCCGGCCGGGCTGCAGGCCTATTACGATCGCTGGTACCGGCCCGAGAATGCGGTTCTGGTGATCACCGGCGACGCCGATCCCGACGTCCTTCTCAAGACCGCGGAGGCGGCCTTCGGAAGCTGGCGCGGACGCGGCGCCGCGGGGACACGGGCGACGCCGCCAACCCTCCCCGAGCGCGGCCTCGACGCCTTCACCCGGAGCGATCCCTCGCTTCCCCTCACCGGCACCGCCTGCCGGATCGCGCCCCTCGACGGGCCGCGGGACGGCGGCCTCGAGCGGCTGCGCCGGGAGACCTTGTCGCAAATCTGGGTGAGCATCCTCACCGAGCGCGCCACCTTGGCGACCACCAAATCGGGCTCGACGCTGCTCGGCGCCGCGCCGCTCGTCAACCGCGGCCTTCCGGATGCCCGGATGGCGTGCCTGATCGCGGTCCCCAACCAGGGCAAGTGGCGCGAGGGGCTCGCCGAGGCGCAGGCGGAGCTTCGCCGATTCGCCGAGACCGGCCCGACTCCGCTCGAGGTCGAGACCGCGGCCGAGCAGCTGCGCTCGAGGCTCCGGGCCGCGGTCTACCAGAGCGGCACCCGCTCCACCCGCGACCTCGCCCAGGCGATCACCGACTCCGCCCTGGAGGGCAGGCCCTATATGCATCCGCGCGAGGCGATGCGGGTTTACGACCTGCTCGTCGACGGGCTGACCGCGGAGGACGTCAAGCGCGCCTTCGAGGCGGACTGGGGCGGCAACGGGCCGCTTCTGACCCTGACCGGACCGGTCGAGGCGTCCCGCGAGGAGCTGGCCGAGGCGTGGCGGGCGAACGAGTCGGCGGCTCCGCTGGCGACCTTCGCGGACCGCGAAACGGCGGAATGGGCCTATCCGAAGTTCGGCAAGCGCGGGAAGATCGCCTCGCGCGAGGAGCGTCCCGGCTTCGCCCGGCTCTACTTCAAGAACGGAACCGTGCTCAACTTCAAGCAGACCGATTTCCAGTCCGGAGGAGTCGAGATCCGGGTAAGGTTCGGCCATGGCGAGCGGAGCCTCAGCGTCGCCGACCGGATGCCGATGATGCTCGCCGCCGGCCTCTTCCCCAATGGCGGGCTCGGCAGGATGGACTATGCCGAGATCGGATCGGCGCTGGCCAACTCGACCTGGGCCTTCACCCTCGAGGCCAGGCCGACCCATTTCGTCCTCAGCAGCAGCACCCTGAGCGACAATGTCGACCAGGAGATGCGGCTGCTCGCCGCCTATATGACCGATCCAGGCTTCCGGCCGCTGATCGACGAGAAGCTGCCGACCGCGCTCGACGTCACCTATCGGATGTTCAGCACCGACCCGACCTCGGTGGCGAACCTCGCGCTCGAGCGGGCACTCTTCCCGGGCCGCGAATCGCTGCCCCCGCGCGAGCATCTCGCCGCCTATCGCGCCGCCGACTTCGAGCGGATGCTGAAACCGGTGCTGACCCGTTCCCCGGTCGAGGTGACCATCGTCGGCGACATCGGCGAGGAAGAGGCCATCCGGACGGTGGCGGCGACCTTCGGAGCGCTTCCGCGCCGCCCCGCTTTGCCGCCTCCCCCGGCGGGCCCGGGCCCGTTCCGCTATTTCCCGGAGCGCCTGCCCGCGCCGGTGACCGAAACCCACAAGGGGCCGGCCGACAAGGCCGCCGCGGTCCTCGCCTGGCCGCTCTACGTCGCGGTCCCGGAGCGCCGGCGGGAGGAATATTCGCTCCATCTGCTGCGCTCGATCCTGGAGACTCGCCTGCTTCGCCAGGTCAGGGTGGTGATGGGCAAGGTCTATGCGCCGGCCGTCGCGATGAGCACGCCCGACGACGCCGACCAGGGCGCTCTCAGCGTCGGCCTCGAAGCCAGCCCCGAGGACCTGGCGCCCTTGATCGAAGCGGCGATCGCGGTCGCCGGCGAGCTGGCCGGCGGCCGGATCAGCCAGGAGGAGCTCGACGCCGCCCGGACCCCGGTCCTCGCCACCGCCGACCAGGCGTTGCGCGACAACGGCTCCTGGGCGGCCGCTCTGACCTATGCCGGGCTGAAGCCGGTCGCGATGCGGGAGCTGACCGACCTTCGCGCCGATCTCGAAGCGCTCACGCTCGACGACGTCCGCCGCGCCGCCGCGACCTGGCTGAAGCCCCGGCCGATGGTGGCCCGGGCGCTCCCCGCCGCTCGCTGAGCCGCCCCCGGCCGAGGCCGGGGGACTGGGGCTCACGGGCGTACAGCCCCGCGGGGTCAGAAGCGCTTGCGGACCGTGACTCCGAAGGTGCGGGGCTGGCCGACATGGAAGCCGAGACGGGCCCGGCCGCCGCGCTCCCGGTCGAAGGCGAGGAGCGCGTTCTCGTCGAACAGATTGTTGATGTAGGCGACGATCCCCAGGCCGTTGCCGAACTCGAGGCCGGCGCTGATGTTGACCAGCTGATAATCCGGAAGCTTGAGGTCGAGCGTGGTCGCCGCACCGGCCGGGGCGCCGCCGAACGGCAGGCCGTGGACGAAGGTGCGGGGATTGTTCTCCTGGTCGCCCGGCTGGGTGTAGCGGGAGCCGTTATGCTGGAAGGTGATCCCGGCATAGGCCTCGCCGCCATTGTCGTCGACGGGGA
>DASQJV010000330.1:0-2560 GCA_035630855.1 Allosphingosinicella sp.
GACCAGCCAGGCCCGCGCGCCCTCACCGGTCAGGGCCTCGATCCGGCGCACGCCGGAGCTGACCGCGCTTTCGGAGACGATCCGGAACACGCCGATATCTCCCAGCGCAGAGACATGGGTCCCGCCGCACAACTCGACCGAGTAGGCCCGATCGGAACCACGGCCCATGGAAAGCACGCGGACCTCGTCGCCGTACTTCTCGCCAAACAGCGCCATCGCGCCGGCCTCGATCGCCTCGTCCGGGCTCATCAGCCGGGTGGTGACGGCCTCGTTCTCGCGGATGTGGCGGTTCACCTCCTCCTCGACCGCGGCGATGTCCTCGCGGGTCAGCGCCTTGGGATGGGAGAAGTCGAAGCGAAAATAGTCCGGAGCGACCAGGCTGCCCTTCTGGGTGACGTGGCCGCCCAGCCGCCGGCGGAGCGCGGCGTGGAGGAGATGGGTTGCGCTGTGGTTGGCGCGGACCCGCCCGCGCCGCTCGGCATCGACGGCGAGGTGGACGGCGTCGCCGACCGCCACCTCGCCGGCCTCCACGACGGCATGGTGCGCGTGGAGCCGGCCGAGCGGCTTCGACGTGTCCTCGACCCGGGCCTTGAGCCCCTTGTCGCTGGTGACGGCGCCGGTGTCGCCCATCTGGCCGCCGCTCTCGCCGTAGAAAGGCGTCTGGTTGGTCAGGATCGCGACCTTGTCGCCCGCCTGCGCGCGCTCGACCCGGGCCCCGTCCCTGACCAAAGCGACGACCACGCCCTCGCCCTCGTGGCCGGCATAGCCGGTGAACTCGGTCGAGCCCTGCGCCTCGGCGATGTCGAACCAGACGTCCTCGGAGGCCTTCTGCCCGGAGCCCTTCCAGGCGGCGCGCGCCTGGGCCTTCTGCTCGGCCATGGCGGAATCGAAGCCGGAGCGGTCGACTCCGAAGCCCTGGGCGCGAAGCGCGTCCTCGGTGAGGTCGTAGGGGAAGCCGAACGTGTCGTAGAGCTTAAACGCCACCTCCCCGGGAAGGGTGTCGCCGGGCGACATCGCGCCCGTCGCCTCGTCGAGCAGGCGAAGGCCGTTGGCCAGGGTCTGGCGGAAGCGGGTCTCCTCGAGCTTCAATGTCTCCTCGATCAGCGGCTGCGCCCGGACCAGCTCGGGATAAGCGGCGCCCATCTCGGCGACCAGCGAGGGCACCAGCCGGTGCATCAGCGGCTCGCTGCTTCCGAGCAGGTGGGCGTGGCGCATCGCCCGGCGCATGATCCGCCGGAGGACATAGCCCCTGCCCTCGTTGGCCGGGAGCACCCCGTCCGCGATCAGGAATCCGGACGCGCGCAGATGGTCGGCGATGACCCGGTGGCTCGCTCTCGTGTCGGCGGTGGAGGCATTGTGGGTAAGCGCGCTCGACGCGCCGATCAGCGCCTTGAAGGTGTCGGTGTCGTAATTGTCGTGGACGCCCTGCATGACCGCGGCGATCCGCTCCAGCCCCATGCCGGTGTCGATCGACGGCCTCGGCAGCTCGCGGACGATCTCATTGTCCTCCTGCTCATATTGCATGAAGACGAGGTTCCAGATCTCGACGAAGCGGTCGCCGTCCTCGTCGGGCGAGCCGGGCGGGCCGCCGGGGATATGGTCGCCATGGTCGTAGAAGATCTCGGAGCAGGGCCCGCACGGGCCGCTGTCGCCCATCGCCCAGAAATTGTCCTTGGTCGGAATGCGGATGATCCGGCTCTCGGGAAGGCCCGCGATCTTGCGCCACAGGTCGAAGGCCTCGTCGTCCGTGTGGTAGACGGTGGCGGTCAGCCGCTCGGGCGACAGGCCCCATTCCCTGGTCAGCAGGGTCCAGGCGTGGGCGATCGCCTGGTCCTTGAAATAGTCGCCGAACGAGAAATTGCCGAGCATCTCGAAGAAAGTGTGGTGGCGGGCGGTGTAGCCGACATTGTCGAGGTCGTTATGCTTGCCGCCGGCGCGGACGCATTTCTGCGACGACACCGCGGTCGAGTAAGGCCGCGTCTCGAGGCCGGTGAAGACGTTCTTGAACGGCACCATGCCCGCATTGACGAACATCAGGGTAGGGTCGTTCTGCGGGACGAGGGGCGACGAAGGCACCGGCCGGTGCCCGTTCGAGCCGAAATAGTCGAGGAACGACCGGCGGATGTCGTTGGTGGAGGTCATGCCGTTTAGGTAAGCCACATGCTGCGTTGCGGCAAGGCACGTCGCCCGGAGCTCCCCGGCGAAGGCCGGAGCCCAGCGGCACCGCGGATGACTGGGTCCCGGCCTTCGCCGGGAAACAATCAAAGCCCGGTCGGCTCGGCGGGCTGCTCGGCCGGCGCTTCGGCCACCTCGACCGGCTTCTCCTCGCTGCTCACAGGGTAGCTGGAATAGGCCTGGATCCGCTCGCTCGCCGGGCCGGGCGCCGGCGCCTCCGCCGAAACCGTCACCACCGTCGGCTCCGGGGCGGTGAGCAGCTCGCCGTCCGCATAGAGGTCGACCGCCGGATCGTGCTGCGGCACATATTCGACCGGATAGGTGCGGCAGCCGACGCAGCCGCCGCCGAGCTCGCCGACGATGACCGGCTGCTGGGCGGCGCCGT
>DASQJV010000331.1:0-4994 GCA_035630855.1 Allosphingosinicella sp.
AGAATCGGTGTTCACCGAGAAGCTCAGCCGGGGCGGCGAGCGAGAACAGCAGCGACGATTTGCCGGACCCGTTGTCGCCCGTGACCAGGTTCAGCCCGAAGGCCAGCTCAATCGAAGTCGGGCGAAGAAGCTCGCTTTCGCCCCGCCATATCGAGCACCGCAGGCGCCGCAACGCTCCATTCGCCATGCCTAAAGATTGCTGAAATAGGACAACCTTGAAAGCTTATTTTCGAACACTCGATAGGCAACGGCGAAGCCTGCTCCGCCGAGGCCGGCATAAAGCGGCAGAAGGAAGGGAAGAGCGTCTTTCAACTTCGCTGCCGACTCTGGGCTAAGATTCAAATACAACATCGCCAGCAGGATGAGATACGTCATGAACGCGCTCATCGCTGCGCCGGCTATGAAATATTTGATCCAGCTATGCTTGGTGCGGAAGATCGGCATGGCCAGCAATAGCGCGACCAGCAGTCCGGTCGCCAGGCCGATGAGGATCTTGTGGGGGCCTGGTGGACCCATGGTAATTGTCGGCCAAGCCAAGACTGAGAACACCAGCCAGACGACCACCGGCGAATACCATTTTTTCACGCCGACAACGGCGACGCCGACGACGAAGGCGGTAGCGAAGGCGTTGAGAATTCCTCCGAAGGCGGGTCCGAGACTGAGGTTGAGGGCGACGCCGAGAACCCATGCCACGACCAGGGCCGCAGCTCCCATCAAGGTCAGATATGTGATGCGGCGCGCGAACCCGGTGTCCATGGCATGCCATTATCCGGAATTACGGCGCTTCTGTCCATCCATATCGCTTCCGGCACAAACCTGGCCACGCAGGTCGCCACACGCTAATCGATCCGCATCGCCGTCGCCGCCAGGCTCTCCGCTTCGATCAGCAGCTGGTCGTCGACGCTGCCCTGGGGCATCCGCTCGCGGCCGATGATGGTGAGGACCGGGACGGCCATCGGCGAGACGCGGTCGAGCTCGACGTGGAGCATCGTGCGCTGCGCCCGGTCGAGCAGCCGGGCGAGGCGGCCGACGTCGGTCATCTTCTCGCGGGCGTCGGCCCAGGCCGCCTTGAGCAGGAGATGGTCGGGTTCGTAGCGCCTCAGCACGTCGTAGATGAGGTCGGTCGAGAAGGTCACCTGCTTGCCGGTCTTGCGCTTGCCGGGATGGGCGCGTTCGACGAGGCCGCCGATCACCGCCACCTCGCGGAAGGCCCGCTTGAGGAGGTGCGAGCCCTCGACCCAGTCGACGAACTCCTTCTCGAGTATGTCCGCCGAGAAGAGCGCTGCGGGGTCCTGGATCGGCTCGAGCCCGTAGCAGGCGAGCGCATAATCGTTGGCGACGAAGCCCAAAGGCTTGAGGCCCGCGCTCTCCATCCGCCGGGTGATCAGCATTCCCAGCGACTGGTGGGCGTTCCAGCCCTCGAAGCTGTAGGCGGCCATGTAGTGGACCTTCTCGTGCGGGAAGGTCTCGACGAGGAGCTGGTCCGGGGCCGGGATGGCCGAGCGATATTCCTGGACCCGGAGCCAGTCGCGAACCGGATCTGGGAAGCGCTCCCACTGGCCGCGGTCGAACAGGAAGCCGCGCACCCGGTCGGCGAGGTTGGTCGAGATCGCGATCCGGGCGCCCATGTAGGTCGGGATCCGGGCCGACTTGGAGGTGGCGTGGACGATGAGGTCGATCCCGTCGATCCGCTCGACCTCGAGCACCAGGCCGGAGAAGAAGAAGGTGTCGCCCGGGCTCAGAGTCTCGGCGAAATTGTCCTCCACCGTCCCGAGCAGGCGGCCGTTCCGGAAGCGGACGTAATAGAGCGGGGTGTCGACGATGATCCCGGCGTTCATCCGGTGCTGCTGGACGAAGCGCGGATGCGAGACCCGCCACAGCCCGTCCGGGTCCCTGGCGATGCGCCGGAAGCGGTCGTAGGCCCTCAGCGAATAGCCGCCGCTCTCGATGAAGGAGAGGATGGCGAGGAAGGTCTCCTCCCTCAGCCCCGCATAAGGCGCGGCCGAGCGCACCTCCGCGAGCATCTCCTCCTCGCGGAACGGCGCCGCGCAGGCCAGCGCCATGATATGCTGGGCGAGGACGTCGAGCGCCCCGGGGCGGAAGGTCTCCGAGTCGAGCGCCCCCTCCTCGATCGCGTCGAGCGCCGCGCGCGCCTCGAGATATTCGAAGCGGTTGCCCGGGACGATGATCGCCTCCGAGGGCTCGTCGAGCCGGTGGTTGGCCCGGCCGATCCGCTGCATGAGGCGCGACGAGCCCTTGGGCGCGCCCATCTGGATGACGAGGTCGACGTCGCCCCAGTCGACTCCCAGGTCGAGGCTGGCGGTGCAGACCAGGGCCCGGAGCCGCCCTTCGGCGACCGCATTCTCGACTTTCCGCCGCGCCTCGAGCGCGAGCGAGCCGTGGTGGATCCCAATCGGCAGATGCTGCTCGTTGACCGCCCAGAGGTCCTGGAAGATGAGCTCGGCGAGCGAGCGCGTGTTGCAGAAGATGAGGGTCGTGCGGTGGCGCTCGATCTCCCGCATGACGCTCTGCGCCGCCCAGCGGCCCGAATGGCCGGCCCAGGGAATTTTGTCTTCCTCCGGAAGCATGATCGAGAGGTGCGCGGGGGCGCCCGGGTCCCCCTCGATCCTGTCGACGAGCTCGGCATCGCCGTGCGGCGCGAGCCAGCCCTGGAAGGCCTCCGGATCGGAGACGGTGGCGCTGAGGCCGACCCGGCGGAGCTTCGGAGCGAGGATCTGGAGCCGGGCCAGCGCCAGCGACAGCAGGTCGCCGCGCTTGCCGGTGGCGAAGGCGTGGATCTCGTCGACGACGACGGTGCCGAGGTTCTCGAACAGCAGGCGGCTGTCCTCGTGGCTGAGCAGCAGGCTCAGCGATTCGGGCGTGGTCAGCAGCATCTGCGGCGGCCGAACCCGCTGGCGGGCCTTGCGGTCGGAGGGCGTGTCGCCGGTCCGGGTCTCGACCCGGATCGGCAGGCCCATCTCCTCGATCGGAGTCAGCAGGTTGCGCTGGACGTCGACCGCGAGCGCCTTGAGCGGCGAGATGTAGAGGGTGTGGAGTCCGTCCGACGGCGCTTCGGTCAGCTCGACGATCGACGGGAGGAAGCCGGCCAGGGTCTTGCCGGCGCCGGTGGGCGCGACGAGCAGCGCGCTGCGCCCGGCGCGGGCGGCGGCGAGCATCTCGAGCTGGTGGCGGCGAAGGGTCCAGCCCTTGTCCGCGAACCAGGCGGCGATGGCGGGGGGAAGATTCGTCATTCCGGACTTGATCCGGAATCCATGAACACCGCCCGTGGCAAATGTTCAACGGCGGTGTTCATGGATCCCGGCCTTCGCCGGGATGACATCAGGACGTCCGGTCTTCGCCGCTGCGCCTTTTCTCCTCTTCCTCGCGGTAGAGGTCGCGGGTGCCCTGCTCGGTCCGGTTCAGGTCGCTTTTGCGGGACTTGCGGTTGCGGAGCAGGACCCAGAGCAGGACGACCGCGAGCAGCAGCGGCCCGATGATGGTGAGAATGCCCCAGCTGCCTCCGCCTGCGTCCATGCTTTCGCTCCTTTGCTCGCGCTCATATGCGGGGCCCGCGCTTGGCGACGCCCTTCCGTGCGACCATATAGCGCCGATGGCCCGTCTCGGTTCCTGGATAGAGCCTTTTCCCGAAGGCATTTACATCAAGCCGGCCGACGCCTGGGTCGATCCCAACCTTCCCAAGAAGCGAGTCCTGGTCACCCACGGCCATGCCGACCATGCCCGGGGCGGCCACGAGGAGGTGTTCGCGACCCCGGAGACGCTGGCGATCATGGAATGCCGCTACGGGCCTCAGCCGGGCGGCAGGGCGACGGCCTATGGCGAGGTCGTGCGGCTCGGCGAGGTCGAGGCGAGCTTCGTCCCCGCCGGCCATGTCCTCGGCTCCGCCCAGATCGTCCTCGAATATAAGGGCGAGCGGGTGGTCGTCTCGGGCGACTACAAGCGCCGGCCCGACCCTACCTGCCCGCCCTTCGAGCCGGTGCCCTGCGACATCTTCATCACCGAGGCGACCTTCGGCCTGCCCGTCTTCCGCCACCCGGACACGGGGAGCGAGATCGACCGGCTGCTCGCCCGGCTTCACGAGAATCCCGAGCGCTGCGTCCTCGTCGGCGCCTATGCGCTGGGCAAGGCGCAAAGGCTGATGATGGAGATACGGGGCCGCGGCTATCACGAGCCGATCTACATCCACGGCGCGCTCCAGCGCCTGTGCGACCTTTACCGCGAATGGGGAGTCGATCTCGGCGAGCTCCGCCCGGCCACCGGGGCCAGGAAGGACGAGCTCAAGGGCAGGATCGTCGTCGCGCCCCCCGGCTGCCTCAACGACCGCTGGTCGAGGCGCCTGCCCGACCCGATCACCGCCATGGCCTCGGGCTGGATGCGGGTCCGCCAGCGCGCCCGCCAGCGCAACGTCGAATTGCCTTTGATCGTCTCCGACCATGCCGACTGGGACGAGCTGACCGAGACCATCCAGGAGCTCCAGCCCCGCGAAGTCTGGATCACCCACGGCCGCGAGGACGCCCTGATGCACTGGTGCATGACCCGCCAGATCAAGGCGAGGGAGCTCAATCTGGTGGGAAGAGAGGACGAGGACGATTAGAGCGACGGCGCCGGATCACCTGGATCGGCTGGCGGAGCGAAGGCGGCGTCGTACAATCTCTCGATCCTCTGCGCCTCGGCGGCCGTAAGGGCGGCGAACTCGCGCTCCCGCGCCCTCTGCGAGATCCGCCCCTGTCCCTGCTCCAGGAACTTGCGCAGCAACTCGATGCGCGAGGCGGGCATATCGACGATCTCCTGCACGCCGTCGGAAAAGCGCTCGAACGCTTCTAGAAAGGCAACTTCCTCGGGAAGATCCTGCTGGATGGTCTGCTCAACGCAGGAATAGAGAAATTCCGCATGCGCCGTGGCGTCGAAATATCGATAGAAGTCGGCCGTATCGTTCCGCACTTCGACATTGCCTTTGGGCGTCGCCCGCCAGTCAA
>DASQJV010000332.1:0-4092 GCA_035630855.1 Allosphingosinicella sp.
CGGCAGACCCCGCCCCCACCCCCCTGCGGTAAATGGGATGTTCAGACGGACGGGTTAAGTTGCCAATCTCCTACAAAATCCTATTTTAGGAATGAAGCGGCCGCGGCGGCCGCGCCGGCGCGGCGAAGCGCCCAGGAGAAACCCGTTGAGCGACAATAACCGCAAGCCCGACAAGGACCCCTCCAGCCCGTGGATGAAGAGCCTGTTCATCTGGGCCGGGATCCTGCTCGCGCTGATCCTGTTCGTCCAGCTCGTCGACGGCGGCTCGTCGCGGTCCGGGGCGGGCAAGGCGATGGCCTATTCGGAGTTCCTGAACCGGGTCGACGAGGGCAGCGTCAAGGAGGTGTCGATCGGCAAGGAGGTGATCTCCGGCAAGCTCACCAACGGCGACCAGTTCCGCACCAACTTCATCCCCGATCCGCAGCTGACCTCGCGGCTTCGCGAGAAGGGCGTCGCCTTCCAGGGCGAGCCCGAGCCGCAGACGTCGGTATGGCTGATCCTGCTCTACCAGTCGCTGCCCTTCCTCCTGATCCTCGGGATCGCCTTCTTCATCATGCGGCAGATGCAGAAGAACGCCGGCTCGGGGGCGATGGGCTTCGGGCGGTCCAAGGCCAAATTGCTGACCGAGAAGCAGGGGCGGGTGACGTTCGACGACGTCGCCGGCATCGACGAGAGCCGCGAGGAATTGCAGGAGATCGTCGACTTCCTGAAGGACCCGACCAAGTTCGCCCGGCTCGGCGGCAAGATCCCGAAGGGGGCGCTTCTGGTCGGCGCCCCGGGTACCGGCAAGACGCTTCTGGCGCGCGCGGTGGCGGGCGAGGCCAACGTGCCCTTCTTCACCATCTCGGGCTCCGACTTCGTCGAGATGTTCGTCGGAGTCGGCGCGTCCCGGGTCCGGGATATGTTCGAGCAGGCGAAGAAGAACGCCCCCTGCATCGTCTTCATCGACGAGATCGACGCGGTCGGGCGGCATCGCGGCGCGGGGCTCGGCAACGGCAATGACGAGCGCGAGCAGACGCTCAATCAGCTGCTCGTCGAGATGGACGGCTTCGAGGCCAATGAGGGGATCATCATCATCGCCGCGACCAACCGGCCCGACGTGCTCGACCCGGCGCTGCTTCGGCCGGGCCGGTTCGACCGCCAGGTCGTCGTGCCGAGGCCCGACATCGAGGGGCGGGAGAAGATCCTCGCCGTGCACATGAAGAAGGTGCCGCTGGCGCCCGACGTCGACCCGCGCACCATCGCCCGCGGCACTCCGGGCTTCTCCGGCGCCGACCTCGCCAACCTGGTCAACGAGGCCGCCCTGCTCGCCGCCCGCAAGGGCAAGCGCCTCGTCGCCATGTCCGAGTTCGAGCTCGCCAAGGACAAAGTCATGATGGGCGCCGAGCGCAAGTCCATGGTCATGACCGAGGACGAGAAGAAGGCCACCGCCTATCACGAGGCCGGCCACGCCCTCGTCTCGCTGCACGTGCCTGGCTGCGATCCGCTCCACAAGGTGACGATCATCCCGCGCGGGCGAGCGCTGGGCGTGACCTGGAACCTGCCGGAGCGCGACCGCTATTCGATGTCGATGAAGCAGATGAAGGCCCGGCTCGCGCTCTGCTTCGGCGGGCGCATCGCCGAGCAGCTCATCTACGGCGTCGAGGAGCTCAACACCGGCGCCTCCAACGACATCCAGCAGGCGACCGACATGGCCCGCTCGATGGTCATGGAATATGGCATGTCGCCCAAGCTCGGCTGGCTCCGCTACCGCGACAATCAGGAGGAGGTGTTCCTCGGCCACAGCGTCGCCCGCAGCCAGAGCGTCTCCGAGGAGACGGCGCGCCTCATCGACTCCGAGGTCCGCCGGCTGATCGAGGAGGCGGAGTCGACCGCCCGCAACGTGCTGACCGAGAATCTCGACGAGCTCCACCGGCTCGCCGGCGCCCTGCTCGAATATGAGACCCTTAACGGCGAGGAGGCGAAGAAGGCGATCGCCGGCGAGGATATCGGCCGCGAGGATCCGGGCTCGCGGGCTCCCCTCATCCCCGCCTCCGGCACCTCCATCCCCTCGACCCGCCGGCCGCGCGGCGGCGGCATCGGCGGCCCGGCGCCGCAGGGGGCGTAACGCCCGACACGTGGGAAGGAAATCGAGTGAAGACAAAGCTGCTCGCCGCGGCCCTGCTGGTGCTGGTCCCGACCGGCGCCGCTCAGGCGATGGACGTCGCCACCTTCCTCGCCAAGGCCGACGCGCTCGAGAAGCAGGGCATGATGGCGCTGATGTCGAGCGACTATAAGCTGCTCAAGAGCGAGATCGAGACCCAGGCCGCGGCGCTTCGGGCCGAGCGGCTGGCGGCGCTGAGGGCCGGGCGCAAGGCCGCTTATTGCCCGCCCGCCGAGCAGTCGATGACCAGCGGCGAGATACTGGCCGCCTTCCGGACCATTCCGGCGGCGCAGCGGCGGCGGCTCCAGGTCAGGGACGCGCTCCGGGCGTTGATGGCGCGCAAATATCCCTGCCGCGGCTAGCCCCCCACGCCCAGCGCCAGCAGGCCGGTGAAGAACAGGCTTCCGGCGATGAAGGCGAAGTTGATCAGGACGAAGGTCCGCCACAGGGCGCTGAAGGCGGACAAGGCGTAGGCGCCGCGGAGCTGCCGGTACATGTGGATGGGCGGGACGAAGATCATCGCCAGAACCGCGAAGACGTCCGGAACGCCGAGCAGGCGAAGGAAGCTCAGCGTGATCACCCCGAGGCTCATGAACGCGATCGAGTAGGTGACGAAGACGGTGTGGTCGTAGGCCTTGTAGCTCCGGTAGCGGCGGCGGTGAAGGAACAGCAGCCACAGGAAGGGCACCGAGATCGGGATTAGCGCCCATGAGAATTTATAGGCGTTGGTCTGGAGCTTGTAGGCGAGCAGCTTCGGATTCTCCTTCGCCTTGCGATAGGATTTGCGGAACCAGTCGTTGAGCGAACCCGCGCCCGAGACCAGGGTGAAATCCTCCCGGTCCGCGGCCTCGACCGCCTTCTTCGCCGCGCCCGGGACCGCCTCGGCGTCCGCCTTCGCCTCTTCCGCTTCCCGCTTCTCGCCGCGGTCGATCAGCTCGAGCGCCTTGTTGAACAGGCGTTCCTTGAGCGCGAGCTCGGCCTCCGTCCGCCGGATGCGGGCATCGATCTCGGATGTCGGTCGTCCCGCGGCGACCAGCCTCGCCCGCTCCGCCCGAAGATCGTTCAGCTTCTGCAGGCTCTCGGCGCGCTCCTCGGCGAATTCCCGCCTCGCCTCGGCCCGTTCCTGGGCCGGAGTCTGCTCCGCCTTCATCGAGGATCCGTTCCCGATCGGTCCGCCGATGGTCGAGAAGATCGCGAACATCAGGAATACCGAGAACAGGAACAGGGCCATGGGCGAGACGAAGCTGGCGCGCTGGCCGGCGACGTAGCGGCGGGTCAGCTCTCCCGGACGCCAGGCCAGCAGGGGCAGGGTTCGCCACAATTTGCCGTCGAAATGGAGGACGCTGTGGGCGAGGTCGTGCCAGAAGGCGGTCAGGGTCCGGTGGACGTGGCCGGCCTGGCCGCAGCGGTGGCAATGGGGGCCGACAAGCTCGGTTCCGCAGTTGAGGCAGGCGCCGTGGTCTTTGCCCTCCCCCTCGCCCGCGCCGGGCTCGACGATGCGCGCGGCGAGGCCGCCCGTCACCGCTTCGCCGACGCCTTCCAGACCCCCTGTCATCATTCCCGCAACATGGCGGAGGCCAGGGCGTCCGTCGAGCCCGCTTTGCCGAAGCTTCAAAATGAGACTCAGTCGACACCCAGGCCATTGACCTGAAAGGGATAATCCTGTTCTCCCGAATGTTGCCGGGACGTCAGGTCGAGGCTCCGCAGGCCCCGCCTTCCCCCCGTCCGCGGCCAGAGGAGGAAGCCATGCCCAAGGACAAGGTCCAGTTCAAAGCCCATGCCCAGGACGACAGCGCCACGACGAGCGAGAACCAGTTCGTCGTCATCGACGTCCTCGCCAACGATCGCGGCTCCGCGCAGACAATCTATTCGCTCGATCAGGATGATCCGACCAACGAGTTCAGGAGCGCGATACTGCCGTCCGGCGCGACCGTGCAGACCACCGGCAT
>DASQJV010000333.1:0-8264 GCA_035630855.1 Allosphingosinicella sp.
CCCGACAAGCGGCAGAAGTCAGCGATTTATGAAACCGCGGTAGCGCCCTTTGCGGCTTTGCGGCTTTGCGTGAGCCAAATCTCCATGGATCGAGCGTGATCGGACTGTTGAGTTTGGTCTCACGCAAAGTCGCGAAGCCGCAAAGGAGAAGTTTGCTTAGCCGCTTCGCGGCGGGAGAAAGAGTCACTTGCGCCCGAACAGTTTCTCGATGTCGCCGTGGGCGAGCTTCACCCAGGTCGGGCGGCCGTGGTTGCACTGGCCGCTATGGGGGGTGACCTCCATCTCGCGCAGCAGGGCGTTCATCTCGGCGACGGAGAGGATCCGCCCGGCGCGGACCGAGCCGTGGCAGGCCATGGTGGCGGCGACATGGTCGAGCTTCTCCTTCAGCGCCAGCGCGTCGTCGAAGGCGGCGAGCTCGTCGGCGAGGTCGGTGACGAGGCCGTTGACGTCGCCATTGCCGAGGATCGCGGGAGTGGCCCTCACCAGCATCGCGCGGGCGCCGAAGCGCTCGAGCTCGAGCCCCATCTCGGCGAGCTCGGCGAGCCTCGACTCGAGCCGGTCGCAGGCGGGCTCGTCGAGCTCGACCACCTCGGGAAGGAGCAAAGCCTGGCGGGCGACCCCGCCGTCGGCCATCGCCCGGCGCATCCGCTCGAGCACCAGCCTCTCGTGGGCGGCATGCTGGTCGACCAGGATGAGGCCGTCCTCGGCCTCGGCGACGATGTAGGTGGCGGCGACCTGGCCGCGGGCGACCCCGAGCGGGAAGCGGGTCGCTTCGGGAGGCGGAGCGAAAGCGGATTCGCCGCGGGCGGCGGGGGCGAAATCGTAGGATTCGCGGGCCTCCGCCACCCTCTCCGTCACCCCCGCGAAAGCGGGGGTCCAGAACTGCGCCGGATTCCCGCTTTCACGGGAATGACGAGCCTCGAGCGAGGGAGCGCTCTGCCACGGCACGTTCTCCGCGGCCCTCTGCACGCTCCGGAAGCCCGCCCCGTCCAGCGCGTGCCTGAGGCCGCCGACGATCAGGCCCCTGATCCCGGCCGGGTCGCGGAAGCGGACCTCGGTCTTGGCGGGATGGACGTTGACGTCGACCTCGTCGCCGGGAAGATCGATGAACAAGGCGACGACCGGGTGGCGGTCGCGGGCGAGCAGGTCCTGATAGGCGGCGCGGACGGCGCCGATCAGCAGCCGGTCCTTCACCGGGCGGCCGTTGACGAACAGATATTGGTGGTCGGCGATTCCGCGGTTGAAGGTCGGGAGGCCGGCGACCCCGCCGAGGCGGGCGGGGCCGCGGTCGTAGTCGACGGCGACGCTGTTCTCGTGCAGGGCGCGGTCGGTCAGCGCGGCGACCCGGGCCGGGCGGTCCTCGCCGGGCTGGACGGCGAGGCTTCGGCGGCCGTCATGCTCGAGGGTGAAGCCGATGTCGGGCCGGGCCATTGCCAGCCTCTTCACGACGTCGACGCAGGCGGCATATTCGGACCGCTCGGAGCGCAGGAACTTGCGGCGCGCGGGCACCCGCTCGAACAGCTGCTCGACCCGGATCCTGGTACCGGGCGGGAGCGCCGCCGGCCCCTCCCCTTCGAGCCGGCCGTTGTCGACGGTCCGCGACCAGCCGTCGGCGCCGCGCACCCGGCTCTCGACGACGAGCCGGGCGACGCTCGCGATCGAGGGCAGGGCCTCGCCGCGGAAGCCCAGGGTGGTCACCGCCTCGATCTCCTCGCCGGGGAGCTTGGAGGTGGCGTGGCGCTCCAAGGCCAGGGCGATGTCGGCGGGGCCCATCCCGCAGCCGTCGTCGGCGACCTCGATCCGGTCCCGGCCGCCGCCGGAGAGCGAGACGGCGATGCGGGTGGCGCCGGCGTCGATCGCATTCTCGACCAGCTCCTTCAACGCGCTGGCCGGTCTTTCCACCACTTCACCGGCGGCGATGCGGTTGACCAGATGCTCGGGCAGTCGGCGTATTGACATCGGTTAGCGGTCTAGACCAAGCCGAGCCGACCCGCGACCCTTGTTAACTCATTTGTGGAACAAGCCGAGGGGCCATCCTATAGAGACAAGGCGGCCACGCCCGGCATGAGGCCGAGGCGCGGATCTAGAGAAGCGGGACCCACCTCAATGTCACTCTTGCGTTTCTTCAAGTTCCCCTCCCACGACATGGCGATCGACCTCGGGACGGCCAATACGGTCGTTTACGTGCGCGGCCGAGGCGTGGTGCTGAACGAGCCGTCGGTGGTCGCGATCGAGACGATCAACGGGGTGAAGCGCGTGAAGGCGGTCGGCGACGACGCCAAGATGATGATGGGCAAGACCCCCGACCAGATCGAGGCGATCCGGCCGCTGAGGGACGGGGTCATCGCCGACATCGACGTCGCCGAGCAGATGATCAAGCATTTCATCCAGAAGGTCCACGGCAAGCGCCGCTTCCCGCGCTGGCCGGAGATCGTGATCTGCGTCCCCTCGGGCTCGACTTCGGTCGAGCGGCGCGCGATCCGCGACGCCGCCTCCAACGCCGGAGCCTCGCAGGTCTGGCTGATCGAGGAGCCGATGGCGGCGGCGATCGGCGCCGACATGCCGGTGACCGAGCCGATCGGCTCGATGGTCGTCGACATCGGCGGAGGGACCACCGAGGTGGCGGTGCTGTCGCTTCGCGGCCTCGCCTACACGACGAGCGTGAGGGTCGGCGGCGACAAGATGGACGAGGCGATCTCCTCCTACGTCCGGCGCAACCACAACCTCCTGATCGGCGAGGCCACCGCCGAGCGGATCAAGAAGCAGGTCGGGATCGCCAAGCCGCCCGCGGACGGCGACGGCCTCAGCGTCCACATCAAGGGCCGCGACCTCGTCAACGGGGTGCCCAAGGAGATCACGATCAACCAGCGCCAGATCGCCGAGGCCCTGTCGGAGCCGGTCGGGACGATCGTCGAGGGGGTCAGGATCGCGCTCGAGAACACCGCTCCGGAGCTCGCCGCCGACATCGTCGACCAGGGCATCGTCCTGACCGGCGGCGGCGCCCTGCTGCAGGGCCTGGACGAGGTGCTCCGCGACGAGACGGGGCTTCCAGTCACCGTCGCCGACGACCCGCTGACCTGCGTCGCCATCGGCACCGGACGGGCGCTCGAGGAGGAAATCTTCCGCGGCGTTCTGCTGACCGCCTAAGGGCCTGGGCCGGGCCCGGGAGGCACAGACATGGCGCCGCCATCGACACGACGCGCCGGCTTTTCCCGCAGGGCCCAGATGGGCCTGTTCCTGTCCTATGTCCTCGCCGTCGGCGGGACCCTGTTCGCCGGCCTGCTGCTGGTCATCGCCATCGTCGACCCGACCGGCTTCAACGCGCTCAAGGGCGCCGCCCTCGACGTCACCAGTCCGGTGAGCTCGGCGGGGCGCTCGGTGGTCCGCTTCTTCGAGGGCCTGGGCGGCTCGGTCGGCGATTACGTCCAGGCCGGAAGCCAGAATGCCGAGCTCAAGAAGCGCCTCCAGGAGTCGCGCCGGGCGCTGATCAAGGCCCGGGCGACCGAGCTCGAGAACAAAAGGCTGAAGGCGCTGCTCAGGCTGACCGGGGAGACCGACGATCCGGTCGCGGTGACCCGAATCGTCGGCTCCTCCTTCGCCTCGGTCCGCCGCCTCGCCACCCTCTCCGCCGGAGCCTCGTCGGGCGTAGTGCCGGGCCAGCCGGTGCGCTCCGCCGACGGCCTCGTCGGCCGGGTGATCGAGGCCGGGCGCTGGGCGAGCCGGGTCCTGCTCGTCGCCGACAGCGCCAGCAACGTGCCCGTCCGCCTGGTCCGCGACGGCACCGCCGCCATCGCCACCGGCCATGGCGACGGGACGATCGACCTCAAGACCCTCGAAGTGGGCCAGAACCCGTTCCGCCGCGGCGACATCCTCGTCACCTCCGGGGTCGGCGGGGTCTATCCGCCCGACATACCGGTGGCGGTGGTGGTCACCGTCGCCGGGGACCGGACCGTGGCCAAGCCGCTCGCCGACCCGTCCAACGTCGAATATGCGATGGTGCTTCCGGTCTATCAGCCGCTCGCCGACACGCCGCTGACCGAGGAGACCGAGAGCGCCCTGAGGGGAGCGGGGCAATGAGCCGGATCGCCGGATCGAGCCGCGACGTCGCCTTGCTCGGCTTCCGCCGCCAGTGGGTGCCCATATTGAGCACCCTCGCCGCCGCCCTGCTCGCCCTCCTCCCCTTCGTCGCGACCTGGGCGATCGTCCCCGACTTCGCCTATCTCGTGCTTCTCGCCTGGAGGCTTCTGAGGCCGGAGATGTGGCAGGCGCACATGGCCCTTCCGCTCGGCCTGGTGAACGATCTCGTCGCGGGGCTTCCGGTCGGCCAGTCGATGGCCTTGTGGACCCTGACCTTCCTCATCCTCGACCTCGTCGACAGCCGGGTCGGCTGGCGCGATTACTGGATGGACTGGCTGTTCGCGGCCGCCGCGATCCTCTTCTACACCGCCGGCGGCTGGTACGTGGCGCGCCAGATGGGGAGCGTCACGCCCTTCGCCGTCCTGCTTCCGCAGCTCGGCCTGTCGGTCTTCGCTTATCCGCTGGCGGCTCGTCTGGTCGTCGCCCTCGACCGCTGGCGGCTGTCGCGATGATCCTGAAGCGGCGCAACCGTCCGGTCGTCACCGAGAGCAGCCAGCTGTTCACCTTCACCCGGCGGGCGATGGTTCTGGGCGGCTTCCAGGGCCTGCTCGGGGCGGCGCTGGCCGGGCGGATGGCCTATATCTCGATCGCCGAGAACGAGCGCTACAGGACCCTGTCGGAGAGCAACCGGGTCCAGCTGAGGCTGATCCCGCCGAGGCGGGGCTGGATCGTCGACCGGGCAGGCCAGCCGATCGCGATCAACCGGAGCGACTTCCGGGTCGACCTCATCCCCGACCGGCTGAAGGATCCCGACCGGATCATCGCCGAGCTGACCCGGCTGCTCGGCCTTCCCCCGGACGAGGTCGAGCGGATCCGGGAGGAGCTGAAGCGCGCCGCCGGCTACCAGCCGGTCCCGGTCGCCGAGAACCTCCCGTTCGAGAAATATGCCGCGGTCACCATCCGCCAGCCCGAGCTGCCCGGGGTCGCCCCGCTGCGCTCCTTCTCGCGCTTCTACCCGGACGGGGCCGCGGTCGCCCACCTCGTCGGCTATGTCGGGACCCCCAACCAGGAGGAATATAAGAAGGAGGACAAGGCGCCGCTCCTGATCACGCCCGGCTTCAAGATCGGCAAGGAGGGCGTCGAGAAGACGATGGAGATGCGGCTTCGCGGCCGACCGGGGGCGCAAAGGGTCGAGGTGACGGCGGGCGGCAAGCTGGTCCGGCAGCTGACCACCCTCCCCGACAAGAGCGGCGGCGCCCTCCCGCTCACCATCGACGCCGGCCTGCAAACCTTCGCGGCCCGGCGGCTCGGCGAGGAATCGGGCTCGGTGGTGGTCCTCGACTGCCTGACCGGCGACATCCTCGCCTTGGCCTCGATGCCGGCCTACGATCCCAACAGCTTCACCGACGGGATCAGCCGCAACGAGTGGAAGATGCTGTCGGAAGACGAGCGCAAGCCGCTTCTCAACAAGGCCCTGAACGGGCTCTACCCGCCCGGCTCGACCTTCAAGCCGATGGTCGCCATGGCGCTGCTCCAGGCCGGGATCGACCCCAAGACGCACGTCAACTGCCCGGGCGGCTTCCAGCTCGGCAACCGCTTCTTCCGCTGCCTCGGCCGCCACGGCTCGATGACCATGCACACCGCCATCGCGAGGAGCTGCAACACCTATTTCTATTCGATGGGCCGGCGCGCCGGGATCGACATCATCTCGGCGATGGGCAAGCGCCTCGGCTTCGGCCAGAAGTTCGACATACCGGTCGTCTCCCAGAATTATGGGACGATGCCGAGCGCGGAATGGAAGAAGGCGCGTTACGAGAAGAGCAGGAAGCTGGTGGAGCGTCCGGACTGGACCGAGTCCGACACGCTGAACACGTCGATCGGCCAGGGCTTCGTGATCGTCAATCCGCTCCAGCTGGCGGTGATGGCCGGCCGGGTCGCCTCCGGCCTCGACATCCAGCCCAACCTGCTGATGCGCAAGCGCCCGGCGCCGGCGCCCCTCCCCTTCCCCAAGGAGCATTTCGACACGGTCCGCGGCGGCATGTGGGAGGTCGTCAACGGCGCCGGCACCGCAGGCCGGAGCCGGCTCGAGGTCCCGGGAATCGAGATGGGCGGCAAGACCGGCACCGCCCAGGTCCGAAGGATCACCGGCTCCCAGCGCGGCCAGTCCGGCGCCTGGAAATATCGCGACCACGGCCTGTTCGTCTGCTTCGCCCCGACCGCCAGCCCCCGCTTCGCCTGCTCGGTGGTGATCGAGCACGGAATGGGCGGCGCCCGGGCGGCGGCCCCGGTCGCCAAGGACGTCCTCACCTATCTGTTCGACAAGCCCAGGGCCCTGGCCGCGCTCGCCACGTTCGAGGAGCAATGGGGCGGCACCCTCGCCGAGCGGATGGAGCGGCGAGCGCAGAGCTGGCTCGCCGCCGCCAAGGCGGAAAAGGAGGCTCGGAAGGCGGCATCGGGGACGGGCACTTGATGGCCGTGCGCTTACTCCGTCATCCCGGGCTTGACCCGGGATCCATGAACACGGCCGCACTCGGTACTCCACTGACCGTGTTCATGGATTCCGGCCTTCGCCGGAATGGCGAATTCGGGACAAGCGCCTGATGGGCCTCGCCTTCGTCCCGGCGCCGCTGGCGAGCCTGCCCTGGCGGATGCTCTGGATCGTCGCCGCTCTCGGCGGCGCGGGCGTGCTCGCCCTCTATTCGGCCGCCGGGGGATTCATGATGCCCTGGGCCTTCCCCCACATGATCCGGCTCCTGATGTTCCTCGGCCTCGCCCTGGCCCTGTCCCGGATCCGGCCGCAGACCTTCCACGATTTCGCCTTCTTCGCCTATGGCGGCGGGATATTGCTGCTCATCCTCACCCTTGCATTGGGCGTGATCGGCGGCGGAGCGAGGAGCTGGCTCGAACTGGGCTTCCTGCGGCTCCAGCCCTCCGAGCTGATGAAGCCGATCATCGTCCTCACCCTCGCCCGCTTCTACGCCCATGTCCCGCCCGCCGAGATCAGGCGGCTGTGGGCGATGTGGCCGCTGGCCCTCATCCTCGGCCCGCCGATCCTGCTCATCCTGCTCCAGCCCGACCTCGGGACGACGATGCTGATCGTGCTCAACACCATCGCGCTCATGTTCCTCGCCGGACTGCCTTTGGCCTGGTTCATCGGCGGCGCGCTCGCCGTCGCCGTCTCGATGCCGATCGTCTATTCCTTCCTCCTGCCCCACCAGCAGGAGCGGGTGCTGATCTTCCTCAACCCGGAGACCGATCCGCTGGGCGCCGGCTACCACCTCACCCAGTCGAAGATCGCGATCGGCTCGGGCGGGGTGTTCGGCAAGGGCTTCTTGAACGGCACCCAGAGCCACCTCCATTATCTGCCCGAGCAGCATACCGACTTCATCTTCTCCGCCATCGCCGAGGAATGGGGGCTGATCGGGGGGTGCGTGCTGATCGGGCTCTTCTTCCTTCTGCTGCGCTGGGGGATGTCGGTGGCGCTGGAGGCCAAGGGCCGGTTCGAGCGGCTCGCCGCGGCCGGCCTGACTCTGACCATCTTCTTCTACATCGCCGTCAATCTGATGATGGTGATGGGCCTCGCCCCGGTCGTCGGCATCCCGCTGCCGCTGGTCTCCTACGGCGGCTCGGCGATGCTGACGGTGATGATCTGCCTCGGGATATTGATGTCGATCGAGCGCCACAATCGCGGCGAGGGCCGGCGGTAGCTAGTTCCTCCCCCGGATTTCCGGGGGAGGGGGACCGCGCGAAGCGCGGTGGAGGGGTTCTTCGGACGCGGGCAGAACCCCTCCACCATGCTTCGCATGGTCCCCCTCCCCGGCAAATGCCGGGGAGGAATTGAGGCGCCACGGATGCCTGTCGCCGCTCGAAACCGTCGTCACCCTCGGCACCGCCCCGAGCGTGATCGCCAGACCACCTGTCCGTTCCAGCAACGCCCGGTCCGCCTTGAGCCAGCGCGGCCGGGGCGTTGAGCGCTTTCTCGACGATCCTGACGACCAGCTCGAGCTCGACCGGCCCGACCGCCTGGCCGCCGCGGTCCAGCTGCCCGATCAGCCAGGCCGAAGCCTCGTCGTCGACATAGCCGCGCGGCTCGGCGCCGTTGACGACGGCGTCGGTGATCGCCTCGACGAAGAAGTCGTTCCATTCGGTCCCGGCGGTCCGGGCCGCCCGGTGAAGCTCGAAGATCG
>DASQJV010000334.1:0-7493 GCA_035630855.1 Allosphingosinicella sp.
CGTCCACGTCGTGCATGATGCCGATATTCTCGAGCTCGATGCGCTGCGTACTGACCAGGGTGACGTCGCCGGTCGTGGCGGTAGCCCGATAGAGGCGGGCTTTGCCCTGCGGCTCGGGAGGCGGCTTGCCCGGCGGTACGATCTCGATCAGCAGCCGGGCGACGGCCGCGCCCGTCGACGGGCCCGGAATCAGCGCGTAGCCGGGCCCGGCCGCCGGGCTGGGACCGGTCGCGGCGCCACCGAACGTGACGTAGGACGCGGTTGCGGGGACGTGCTGGGCGTCCACCATGATCGACAGATCGAAAATCTCGGCGTCGAACGGCGGCGGCGCCTGGCGGTAGAGGAGCCCGAGATCGCTGGCCTGAACCGCGACAAACCCTCCGCCATGGACGAAAAGGCGGCTGCCATTGTCGCTCGGCCCGATTGGCGGCGTATCGGCGACGCGCTGATAGGATCCATGGTGCCAGAGGAATCGAAGCGGCGGGTCGGTCGCGACGATGAGATCGGGAGCCAGGCCGGCCGCCGCGAGCCGATGCGCGGGTTCGAAAGCGAGCGGAAGGCGACGGTCAACCGGAACGACTCCGAGGTCGGCGGCGGTTCCGAGGCCGGTGGCGACGCGCACGATCCTGATCTGCGGCGATTCCTCGGGCCCGACATAGCCGGCCAGGACGATATATCCGGAGGCGAATCCGATCGACGCGATGAATCCGCTGTCCGGAAGGTCCGCGGCCGGGACCGTCGCGAGGACGGTCCAGGGATAGCCGGGATATCGCTGGCTGATGATCCGTTGGCCGCCGATCTCGACTCCGACGGCCAGCAGCGCCTCGGTTCCGGCAAGCTCGGTGAGCTCGGCGGTATCGGAATCCTCGAGCACGCACTGGAAGCTCTCGCCGGTCTGCGACCAGCTCAGCAGGCGCGTTCCGACCCGCGCGTGAATCACCCCGATCGCCGCGTCGGTCTGGATCGCGACCTGATCCACCGGCTTGCCGGCATCCTCGACGAGAAGCGGCAGCCGCGCCCATTGCACCGACGCCGGATCGAGCCTGCTTTCCACCGAGAAGGTGGCGAGCTGGACTTCGCCGACGCAGGCTACCGCCACGTCGATCGTTTCGCCGGTCAGGTGCGCCGCCACCGTCGCCTGGGACGGCAGATTTCCCCCGCTTTGCCGCGCGGGCGGCACCTGGAGAAGCCGGCCGCCGTCGGCCGAGAATCGGCCGCGGTAGAGGATCCCGTCGGTGCCGACGCCGAAGGCCTGGAGCGAGCTTCCATATTCGATCGCCGCCAGCCTTCCGAGCTTTGGTCCGCCGAGCTCGATGCACAGGCTGACCTCGGCCTGCTTCTTTCCGAAGGCCTCGGCGCAGCCGATGTAGAAGCTGTCGAACAGACGCGGTTCGCGGCCGAACGGATGGAACGGGCTGTTCGGCACGATCGCGGTGGAGTTGGCGACCGCTTCGAATTCGACCGAGGCGGGGCCGGGCGGCTTGCACCTGTCCTCGTGCCGGGCCTGGCAGAGGCCGGCATCGGTGATCGCGATCCTGATGTCGCGGGCGGCGATCGAACCGGCCGATCGATTGGGAAGCTTTGCCCGCAGCCAGAGCGATTCCTTGCCTCCGATCTCCTTCTGGAGCGGCTTGCCCTTCTCCTTGCCGAGCTGAAGCCGCCCGCCTGCTTTCTCCGGCACGAGCGGCTGCCAGGCCGGCGGCGAGTCTTCGCCGGCCTTGCCCCACCAGCTCCATTCGGTCTCGGCCGGCAGAGGCGCGCCGGTGACGGTGATGCTCAGCTTCGAAGGGACGTCGAGCAGGGTTCGATGGCCGAGATAAAGGGCGTGGAGCTGGCGGTTGCGGCTGGTCCTGCCGAACGGAACGAAATCGCCGACCGTGACGGCCGGGTCGCCGGAGGCGAGCGCGGATTCGAGCGGCGGCTCGACGGTCAGCAGCTCTCCCTCGACGGCGGTGACCCGATATTCCCGCGCCGCCTCGCCGGCGCCGAGGCTCAGCACTGCCCCGGCCTCGATTCCGCTCGCCGGGCTGATCTGGAGCCTGGTCGCGCCCGCCGCGGCGCCGCCGCGAACCGACCTGCGCACCAGAGCCGGCCTGGGGAGCTCGCCTCCGGCGACCCCGCCGGGCGACAGGAAGATCGAATCGCCGGCGGCGTCGACCGCGGCGAGAGCCGAGATCGAGCCGGGCGCGAGGTCGATGCCCCGCTCGGTCTCGAACATGATCGGCGGCCCGTCCGACTCCGCCGCCAGCCGGGTCCCGCTGGGAGCGGCAATGTCGGCGGGGGCGGGATCGGCGAGCTTGAACGCGACTGGGACACGCGATGGCCGGGCCGGGTCGCGGCCCAGGCCCATTGCGGTGAAGAAATTGTCCTCCTGCTTGGCGGGAGTCGAATCCAGCCGGCGCGTCACCTCCTCGCCGATCCGGGCGGCGATCCCGAGCATCGCGCCGGCGACCTGCCCGACCGCCCTGGCCCTGCCGTCGCCGGCGAGCGTCGCGACCGCCCGCCGCTCGAGCTCGGCGAGGAGCGCCGCGGCCCGGCGGGGATCGAACGCTGGCCGGCCGCTCACCTTTTTCCTCCTTCGCGATAGAAGAAGGGATAGACGAGGTTGTCGACCTGGTTGGTCCGGCGGACTCGGTAATGGACGGTAAGTACCAGAAGGCCGTTCAGGGCTTCGAGCGGGTCGACGCTGACCTCGAGCAACTCGATCCGCGGCTCGTAGGTGACGAGCGCCTCGCGCACCGTCGCCTGCACCGCGAACAGGGTCGTGCTGCTCATTTCCTCGAACACCAGGCCGTGGATTCCGCAGCCGAAGCGGGGCCGCATCACCCGCTCTCCGGGCGCGGTCTCGAGGATGATCCTTATCGCTTCTTGTATGTCGCGTTCGTAGAGCGACATCGCGACGTCGCCGGTGAGCGGATCGGTGGTCACCGGATAGCTCCAGCCGATGCCGAGGAAATCGCGCTGGTCGGACAGGTCCATCTCAGCCCCCGATCAGCACGGTGGAATAGCCCATCGCGATCGCATTGGGCGGGCCGGCCTCGACGACGCTGTCGCCCTGGCGGGCGGCGGGGAGCCCGCCGAGCATGACCGTGGCGCTGCCTTTGGCCACCACTCCGCCGACGTGCGGCTTGGGGCCGTCGAACAGCGGGCAGACATGAGTGTCGCTGCCGGCGCGCCAGGCCGGCTGCCCGCCGATCAGCACCGTCGGCGCTCCCGGTCCCGGCCCGAGCGGCGTGCCGTGGCTGGTCAGGTCCCCGACCCGGGCGGCGGGCTGACCCATCAGTTGATCCTGACCATGCCGGCATTGGCGTTGAGCGAGCCGCCGCCCTTGAGGTCCATCGAGGTCGAGGCCTCGACCGATATTTTCGGCGCCTTGAGAGTGAGCGTCTGCATCGCCTCGATCGTGACCGAGCCGGCCTTGGCATCGAGCGTGATCTTGTTCGATTTGTCGTCGATCCTGATCCCGTCGTCGTCGACCAGTATCTTCTTGCCGTCGTTGAGTTCGATGAGGATGCTGCCCTTGGCGCCATCGTCGAACTTCACGACATGGCCCTTGCGGGTCTTGATCAGCCGGATGTCGTTCTTGTGGCCCTTATTGTCCTCGGGCGGCTTGTCGGTCCGGCTCCACAAGGCGCCGATCACATAGGGATAGCGAATGTCGTCGCGGTCGAAAGCGACGAGCACCTCGTCGCCGACCTCGGGAAGGAAGAAGCTGCCGCGCCCGCCCCCGGCCATCGGCGCCGCGACCCGCGCCCAGTCGGTCTCGAAGCCCGGATCGCGCCACGGCAGGCGAAGCTTGACCCGGCCGAGGCCGTTCGGATCCTGATTCTGGGTCACCGTCGCCGACGCCACGCCGGCCACGGTGCCGCCGCCCTCGCGGGCGCTTTCGGCGCTTCCGCCCAGGTCGACCGCGCTCACGACGTCGTCTCCTGGATGCTGAAGCGCGTCCGAAGGCCCGAAGAGTCGAAGCGGTGGACGGTCTTGTCGACATAATAAGTGCCGGAGAAGCGCCCGCCCAGGCCCTCGATCCGGACCCGCGTGTCCGGGAGCAGCTCGGGAAATCCGAAGGTCTCGCCTTCGCCCCGGACATGGTCCTTGGCGCGCTGGGCGAGTTCGGCGGCGGCGCGCTGGTCCGCCTCCTGCTTCGATTTGACCGGATAGCGAAGCTGAAGTTCCGCGTCGCGGCCGAAAATGCGCTTCTGGAGCTGCCCGCCGCTGACTGGCTGCCTGCCCTTCTCGGCCGGCTTGGCCGGTTCCCGCCGGGCCTCGCCGACGATCCTTTCCTTGCGCTCCTGGTCCCAGCCGAGAACCTCGACCCTGCCGACCTGCTTGCCCAGATTCGCCTCCGGCTTGAAGCTGAGCAGGTCGACGCCCCATTTCAGGGTCCCGACCGGCGGCGACGAAATCGCCCGCGGACAGAAATGGAGCTGGTCTCCGCTTCGCGTCGGACGGGCGTAGAATTCCCACTTCTGCTCGCTGGTCGAGAAATTCTCGGCAAGCTTGCGAAGGAAATCGAGGTCGCTCTGCATGTTCGCGTCGAGCGACACTTTCGACGGCGGCGAGCCGCGCACCAGAGCGGTGAAATTATTGTCGGCGGCGACCCGCGAAACCGCGTCGTGGACCGAACGGTCGCGAAACTGCCGTTCGCGGGTACCGAGAGTCAGCCGGTAGGTCGCGTCAACGCCCGACACTTCGAGATCGGGCGAGCCTCCTTCGCCGAAGCTGGTGGTGACGCTGGTGATGTAGCCGGCCATGATCAGGCTGCGCCGCGCCCGATCGCCATAGCCCATGAAGATCCACACCCGAGCGCCCAGGGTCAGAAGGTCGAGCGCCGGGGCGCGGCGAAGGGTCAGGAACTCCGCCTTGGCCGAATCGAACGTATTGGGCACGGTAAACTTGAAGGTGCCGCTGACGCTCAGCTGGAGGTCGACCTCGATCTGGGTCACGGCGAGCCCGTGGGCGTCGAGCATGTCCCGGTCGGGAGCGCCGAGCGCCACCGCCCCGGAGGGGGCGTAGAGGTTCTGGTGGGCGCTAGCGCGCGCGACGAAGTCCATCGCCGTCCTCCAATGGGGGAACCTGGAGCCAGTCGCCGGGCCTGAGCGCGCGCGGATCGTCGACGTCGCTTTCCTCCGCGATATGACGCCAGGCGCGAGTGTCGCCATATTCGCGCTCGGCGATCAGCCACAGCGTCTCGGCGGCGTCGACCTGGCGGCGCTTGGTCTTGTCGGCCGACTCGCGCCGAGGCTCTTCGAGCTGCTGGGCGATGCTTCGATATTCGCGGAAGCTGACCGACAGGCTCGCCCGCTTCGGCAATCCGTTGGAGTGGAAGATGGTGACCTTGCTGGTGATCTTCTCGACCACCGCGTCGAACCGGAGCGGCCCCCATACGAACCGTATCGTCGGCGGAGCGTGGAGCATCCTGTCGATTTCGAGCAGGCTGTTGAGCAGCTTCATCCGCGCCATCACCAAGGTGTTGGCCACCCCTTGGACCAGCTCGTCCGCGGCCTGGGACAGACCGAGGCTCGGGCCGTCGAAACTGTCCTCGAGAAACAGCTCCATGGTCAGGATCGCCGAATTGCCGTTGACGAACTGGATCAGCTCGCTGCCCAGTCCCGGCACCGCGGTGCTCTTGAAGCTGTTCGCCTTGTCCATCGTATATTGTTCGGGATTGAACAGGACGGGCACGACCGTGCCGGCTCGCGAGCCGGAGATTATCTCGATCCGGACCTTCTGGAGCTTCATCGCAGCCTCACAGCCCGCGACGCTCGCGCTCGACGCGCGCGCTCCGCTCGAGCCGCCTCACGACCTCGTCGACGAGCCGGTCGAGCGGCGGCGCGGCGGCAGCGGCGGTGGCCGGCGAGACCGATGCGGGCGAGGGCGCGTCGGGTTGCGCCGCCGCCGGGGTGGCCGCGCTCGCGCCGGTCGACTCGACCGACGGCGAGACTCCGCCGCCATGCCCGGAGCGCCAGACGAGGTCGACCGGAGCGAGGCGCCGCCGGCCCTGTTGCTGGCCGTCGGCGGGCAGAGACGGCAGGATTGCCGGCCGGCCGCCCGGACGGCCGGCGGGTTCGCTCCGGAAGAAATCGGCGGCGACCGGCCGCCGGTCTTCGCGCCCAGGCGGGAAAGGCGCCGGACGGCTCGCAAGCGCGAGCATCGAAGCGAGCGGCCTTCGCCTCCCCGCCAATCGCCGAGCCGGGACCGGCGCCGCCGCGCGCTCGAGCGCCGTCGGAAGCGGATTCGAGGCCAGCCGCGGCCGGGGCGAAGCCGGCCCTCGCGATTCGATCGGCGCCGCCGGGCGGGGCGGAGTCCGGCCGATCGCGAGGGCGGGCGGGCGGGCGGCGGCCGGCGGTGCCAAGGGCGCCTGCTCGAGCGTTGCATCGGCGCGGCGCGCGGCTGATCGAACCGGGCCGGCGCCGGCGGCGGGCGCCGATCGAAGCCTTGACCCGGCGCCGTCGGCCCGCCCCTCGCGGCGGAGCGGGCGGACCGGAACGAGTCGGGCCGGCAACCGGGCCGGGGCCGGACTCGGCTCCGGCGCGGCCGGATGCGCGGGATGAAGGTGGACATTCAAGGTCAGCGCCGTGGTGAAGCTGAACCGCTGGATCACCGGTGGGCCGGCACAAGCGGCCCGGCGAGCACGGCGCCGCCAGAACAGGTTGAGCGCGGGCCGACGTCCGGAGCCGGCCGTGCCGGCGCCGATAACCGGCCTCAGCCGGCCGATGATCGAGAGGGCGCGACGAGTCCTCATGCCGCCCTGCTCCGGGCCATCCGCCGCAACAGGCCGTGATGGGCGAACTCGACGGACTCGACCGCGATCTGGCCGCTCGCGGCGTCGAAATCGGCGACACCCCATTTGACCGGGAAGGCGCCCTGGACGATCCAGCCGAACGCGTCGGCGCCGAGCTCGTCGCGGAGCGTGACCAGGATCGTTCGGTGCTTGACCCGCCCTTCGACGACCGACTGGTGCCATTCCCACAAGGTCGGATCGACGAGGCCGCGCTCGAGGACGAGATTGGGATAAGTGGTGAGGGAGACGAGCTTGTGCTCGAAATCATTGACTCCGCCCTCTCGGAAGCTGTCGACCTTGGTCTCGCGCTGAAGGCCCTTCACCTTGGCGAAACCGCCGGTCTGGACCTGGTCGATGGCGACCACGAACCGGAAGGCGGAATAGGGATCGGCGCGCGCCATAGCGTTCTACAGGCCCGCGAACGGATCGTCGGCCGCCCCGTCGGCCGAGCGGTTCATGGCCGAGATCTCGCGGCACCAGCGGCGCCGCTCGCCATGCTCCATGGTCAGAAGCGTCTCGCTGCTCCAGTGGAAATGGGCCGCGATGAACGCCATCTCCCCGTAATATTGGGCCACGGGGAAGGCCATCAGGCTTCCCCCAGGACGGATTGGCCCCCGGCCGCCGCGCCGTTCGCGGCCTTCGCCGCCGGCGGGAAATCGGGCGCGTCGGCGCCGTTCGCTTCCTCGTAGAGCCGCCGCAGATATTCGAA
>DASQJV010000335.1:0-3770 GCA_035630855.1 Allosphingosinicella sp.
GCGTGACATGGCCTTCCCAGCCCGGCTCGAGCGGGGTCACGTTGACGATGATCCCGCAGCGCGCATAGGTCGACTTGCCGAGGCAGATGACGAGCACGTCGCGCGGCACCCGGAAATATTCGACCGTGCGGGCGAGAGCGAAGCTGTTCGGCGGGATGATGCAGACGTCGCCCGTCCGGTCGACGAAGCTGTTCGACTTGAAGTCCTTGGGGTCAACGATCGCATTGTCGACGTTGGTGAACAATTTGAACTCGTCGGAGACGCGGGCGTCGTAGCCGTAGCTCGACAGCCCGTAGCTGATCGTCCCCTCGCGCTTCTGCCCGTCGACGAACGGCTCGATCATGCCGTGCTCCAGCGCCTGGGTCCGGATCCACTTGTCGGACATGATGCTCATCTGTTCGCGCCCCCGTCATCCCGGGCTTGACCCGGGATCCATGAACACCGCCGTCTCAAGCTTCGTCCTCCCGCGTTCATGGATTCCGGCTTTCGCCGGAATGACGGGGAGGGGCAAGCCTCACTTTATGTGGAGAACGCAGATCAGAGTGAAGAGGCGCCGGGCGGTGTCGAAGTCCATCTCGATCCTGCCGGCGAGGCTCTCGCGGAGCAGCTCGGCCGCCTCGTTGTGGACGGCGCGGCGGGCCATGTCGATCGTCTCCAGGCCCCTGGGCGAATCGGAGCGGACGGTTTTGAAATAGGTGTCGCAGATCGCGAAATAATCCCTGACCGGCCGCTTGAAGCGGGCGAGGCCGAGCCGGATCGTCTCCAGCGGCTCGCCCGATTCGTCCCTGAGATCGATGGCGAGGCTGTTGTCCTCGATCCTGAGGAGGATCCGGAACGGCCCGTCATGGCCCGCGGGCTGGAAGTGGTTCTGCTCGAGCAGGTCGAAGATGGCGACCTTGCGCTCGCGCTCGATGTCGTCGCTCCGCCGGATGATCGTGCGCTCGTCGAGCTCGATGTCGATGATCCGCGGGTCGGCCATGCCGGGCGTGTAGCCGGGGCCGGTGCGCCTGTCATCGTCGCGCCACGTCATCCCGGACTTGATCCGGGATCCATGAACACGGTCCGGCGAGAACCGGCACCGGCCGTATTCATGGATTCCGGCCTCCGCCGGAATGACGGAATAAGGCTTATCCACAGCAGTTCCACAGACTTGCTGGCTTGAGCCCGGGGACGGAAAGGAGGACAAGGCCCCCATGGCCGAAAACATCCTTCGACTGCCCGGCGCGCCGGAGCCCGAATCGTCCGCTCTGCCCCAGAATGTGGAGGCCGAGGCGGCGCTGCTCGGCGCCCTGATGATCGACAATAGGCTGGCCGAGGACGTCCAGATCAAGCTCCGGCCCGACCATTTCCACGAGCCGCTGCACGCCCGAATCTACGAGCAGATACTGAAGCTCGTCGACCGCAACATGATCGCCTCGCCGGTGACCCTGAGGCCCTTGTTCGAGGCCGACGAGGAGATGAAGGAGCTGGGCGGCCCGGCCTATCTCGCCGAGCTCACCGGAAGCGGCGCGGCGATCATCGGCGCCCGCGACTTCGCCGAGCAGATCTACGAGCTCGCCTTGCTTCGCGCTCTGATCGGGGTCGGCCGGGAGATGGTCGAGCAGGCGCTCGACACCAGCGAGGACGTCGATCCCAAGGGCCAGATCGAGGCCGCCGAGGCGGCGCTCTACCGGGTCGCCGAGGAAGGCGGCGGCGAGGGCAGCGTCAAGAGCTTCGCCCAGGCCACGCGGATGGCCGTCGAGATGGCCGAGAAGGCGCTCAACACCGGCGGCGGCCTCTCCGGCATCACCAGCGGCTTCGAGACGGTCAACGCCAAGACCGGCGGGCTCCACAATTCGGATCTGATCATCATCGCCGGCCGCCCCGGCATGGGCAAGACCTCGCTCGCCACCAACATGGCCTTCAACACCGCCAAGCGCTTCATCCGCGACACGGCCGAGGACGGCCTTGCCCCGGACAAGTCGGCCGGCGCCGGGGTCGCCTTCTTCAGCCTCGAAATGTCGGCCGACCAGCTCGCCACCCGCATCCTCGCCGAGCAGTCCGGGATCAGCTCGGAGAATCTGCGCATGGGCAAGATCAGCCAGCAGGATTTCCGCAACCTCGCCCGCGCCGCGGCCGATCTCGAGAGCCTTCCGCTCTACATAGACGACACGCCGGGCCTCACCATCGCCGCGCTCCGAACCCGGGCCCGGCGGCTGAAGCGCCAGCGCGGCATCGGGCTCGTCGTCGTCGACTATCTCCAGCTGCTCCAGGGCACCGGCCGCAACGGCGGCAACGACAATAGGGTCAACGAGATCTCCGAGATCTCGCGCGGCCTCAAGACCCTGGCTAAGGAATTGAGCGTCCCGGTCATCGCCCTCTCCCAGCTCAGCCGGGCCGTCGAGCAGCGCGAGGACAAGAGGCCGCAGCTCTCCGACCTTCGCGAATCCGGCTCGATCGAGCAGGACGCCGACATGGTCTGGTTCGTCTATCGCGAGGAATATTATCTCGCCAACAAGCAGCCCGCCGACGACCATGCCGACTTCCCCGCCTGGAAGGAGGACATGGAGCGCGCCTACGGCCTCGCCGAGCTGATCGTCGCCAAGCAGCGCCACGGCTCGACCGGCAAGGTGAGGCTGAGGTTCGAGGCCAAGATCACCAAATTCTCCGACTATATCGAGGAGGGCTATCTGCCCGAGGCGAGGGGATGACGCCCGTTATTCCGGCGAAAGCCGGAATCCATGAACACGGATGGTCGAGACCGGATGTCGCCGTGTTCATGGATTCCGGATCAAGTCCGAAATGACGGGTACCCGCCGACGTCCCGCGCTGCGTGAGGCTATCCGGATCAAGCAAGATCGGTCCATTGTCCCCGCTCCGAGCGGCGTCTAGCGTGCCGGGCGAACTTCGCTCGGAGACTCGAATGACCTTAATTTCCAAGGCAATGGCGGCGGCGATCTTGATGACGGCTGGGAGCGCGACGGCACAGGGCCCGGGCACGGGCGACCCGCACGAATGGCTCGAGGAGGTGCGCGGCGAGAAGGCGCTGGCCTGGGCCAAGGCCGAGAGCGACAGGACCCTCAAGGCCTTCCAGTCGGACCGGCGCTACCAGGGCATGTACGACCGCGCGCTCGAGGTTCTCCAGGCGAAGGACCGCATCCCCTTCGTCCAGATCCGGCCCGACGGCCTCTACAATTTCTGGCAGGACCAGACCAATGTCCGCGGCCTGCTCCGGCGCACCACCCTCGCCAGCTACCGGACGGCGAGCCCGGTCTGGGAGCCGGTCCTCGACATCGACGCGCTCGCCAGGGCGGACGGCAAGTCGTGGGTCTACAAGGGCATGCAGTGCCTGCCCCCGGCGATGACCCGCTGCCTCGTCAACCTTTCCGAGGGCGGCGGCGACGCCACCGTCATCCGCGAGTTCGACACCGCCGCGCGCCGCTTCGTCGACGGCGGCTTCTCGCTCCCCGAAGGCAAGCAGGACGGCGACTGGGAGGATCGCGATTCGATCATCGTCGCCCGCGACTGGGGGCCGGGGACGATGACCGAATCGGGCTACGCCTTCGTCGCCAAGCGCCTCCGCCGAGGCCAGACCCTCGATCAGGCCGTCGAAATCTATCGCGGCGAGCCGGGCGACGTCGGCGCCGGCGCGTTCGTTCTCCGGGACAGCGCCGGCCGCTCGCACGGGCTGATCGGCTATCGAAGCGTGGGCGCCCACGAGATGCGCTTCACCCTGCTCCAGCCGAGCGGCAATATCCCCCTCAACCTGCCGGACCGGGCGAACCTCGCCG
>DASQJV010000336.1:0-2553 GCA_035630855.1 Allosphingosinicella sp.
CCGGGCGGGCCGGCCTCCCGATCGAGATCGTCCGCAACGAGGATTGGGCCCGTCCCAACGGAATCTCCGTCCTCGCCGCCGCACCCCGGCTCGGCTCCGAATTCATCCTGCTGATGTCCGACCATCTGTTCGATCCGGAGATCCTGCGCGACATGATCGCCGCGGATCGCGGGGACGCGGCGCTGACCCTCGGCGCCGACCATGGAGTGGACAATCCGCTTCTCGACCTCGACGACGCGACCAAGATCGAGCTCGGCGAGGACGGCCGGATCCGGCGCATCGGCAAGACGCTGGAGCGCTACGACGCGATCGACACCGGCATCTTCATCGCCACCGCCGAGCTGCTCGAAGCGCTTCGCTCCAGCCTGGCGGCCGGCGGCGCGGGGTCGCTGTCCGAGGGCGTCCAGGCGCTCGCCGAGTCGGGCCGGGCCTTCACCCGCGACATAGGCGGCCGCTGGTGGCTCGACGTCGACGACGAAGCCGCCTTCGCCAAGGCCGCGGCGGCGCTGGGCTGACGTTACATTTCGTCCAGCGGCGACACGCCCTTCAGCCCCTCCACATAGGCCTTCGCCTTCGCCGCCGTCTCCTGCGCCGTCTGGCCGGGCCGGTAGAGGCCGGAGCCGAGGCCGAAGCCCTGCGCCCCCGCCTCCAGCCAGGGCTGCATCGTGCCCGGACCGATCCCGCCGACCACCAGCACCGGCACATCCTTCGGAAGCACCGCCCGCTGCGCCTTCACCACCGCCGGCGAGGCGCCTTCGGCCGGGAAGAGCTTCAGCCCCGTGGCTCCGGAGCGCAGGGCGGCGAAGGCTTCGGAAGGCGTGAAGAATCCGGGCAGCGACACCAGGCCGGCCGCCGCCGCCGCTTCGATCACCGGGGCGAAGCTGTTGGGCGAGACGATGATCCGCCCGCCGGAGTCGCGGACCCGGCCGACGTCGCCCGGCTCGAGCACGGTCCCGGCGCCGACCAGCGCCTTGTCTCCGAAGAGCCGGGCCAGCCGCCCGATGCTGTCGAGCGGATCGGGCGAGTTGAGCGGCACCTCGATGATCCGGATCCCCGCCTCGAATATCGCCCCGCCGATCGCCTCGGCCTCGTCAGGCGTGACTCCGCGCAGGATCGCCACCAGCGGGCACTCGGCCAGCCTGAGCCGTA
The DNA here is from genome assembly GCA_035630855.1 of Allosphingosinicella sp. Taxonomy (GTDB): domain Bacteria; phylum Pseudomonadota; class Alphaproteobacteria; order Sphingomonadales; family Sphingomonadaceae; genus Allosphingosinicella. The sequence goes on from DASQJV010000336.1 coordinate 1,150, forward strand.
ATTCTTCGACCGGGTTCATTGCACCAGCTCCATCGTCCGCCCGCCGTTAACGCCGCTCGGGTCGGTCCGTCACGCAACTTTAACGGCCGCCCGTCTTTTTCGCCCTGGCCCGCATTGCAGGCTGGCACCGCCGCCGCCTGCGCGTTAGCCGTTGCACCGCTCAGTTCGCTTAGGAGTGCCGTCATCGCCAATTTCATGTTCGCCACCGGGATCGAGAACAGCATCCCGACGATCAACGGCGGCCGCACCCGGGTCGACCAGATGGAGGTGTGCGGCCACTACCGGCACTGGCAGACCGACTTCGACTGCGTCGACGAGGTCGGAATCCATTTCCTTCGCTACGGGCCTCCGCTCCACCGCACGCTGCTCGGCCCGAACAAGCACGACTGGGAGTTCGCCGACATCAGCTTCGCCGAGCTGAAGCGGCGCAACATCACCCCGATCGTCGACCTCTGCCATTTCGGGGTGCCGGACTGGGTCGGCAACTTCCAGAATCCGGACTTCCCGCAGCTCTTCGCCACCTACGCCGGCGCCTTCGCCGAGCGCTTCCCCTGGGTGCAGCTCTACACGCCGGTGAACGAGATGTTCATCTGCGCGATATTCTCGGCGAAATACGGATGGTGGAACGAACAGGCGACCGACGACCGCAGCTTCGTCACCGCCTTGAAGCACATCGTCAAGGCGAACGTGCTGGCGATGATCGAGATATTGAAGCGCCGCCCCGACGCCATCTTCATCCAGTCGGAGAGCTCGGAATATTTCCACGCCGACAGCCCGCCGGCGATCCACAAGGCGGAGCTGATGAACTCCCGCCGCTTCCTCAGCCTCGACCTCAATTACGGCCGCCGGGTCGACAGCGAGATGTACGAATATCTCCTCGACAACGGCATGACCCGCGAGGAGTATCATTTCTTCCTCAACCACCGGCTGAAGCAGCACTGCATCCTCGGCAACGATTATTACATGACCAACGAGCACCGGGTCTTCGCGGACGGCCATACGGAAAGCTCGGGCGAGGTGTTCGGCTACAGCGAGATCACCCGCCAATATTACAATCGCTACCGGCTTCCGGTCATGCACACCGAGACCAATTTGCGCGAAGGGCCGAGGGGCGACGAGGCGGTGCACTGGCTGTGGAAGGAATGGGCGAACGTGCTTCGCATCCGCAACGTCGGCATCCCGACGGTCGGCTTCACCTGGTATTCGCTGACCGACCAGGTCGACTGGGACACGGCGCTGCGCGAGCAGAACGGCAACGTCAACCCGCTCGGCCTCTACGATCTCGACCGCAACATCCGCAACGTCGGCCGAGCCTACAAGAAGCTGATCTCCGACTGGCGCGACGTCCTTCCCGCCTCGAGCCTGTGCCTCTCCGTGCCGATCGTTCCGCCCTCCCAGTGGGAC
>DASQJV010000337.1:0-6685 GCA_035630855.1 Allosphingosinicella sp.
GTCGAGAGCGCGATCACCGACCGCGACTTCACCATCGCCACCATCGTGCCCCCGTCGGGCCTCAAGATGGAGGCCGAGGACGCCCAGGCCGCCGAGGCCGAGGCGCCGGCTCCGGATGAGGTGCCGGTGGTCGGCGAGGACGAGGCCGAAGGCGAGTCCGAAGAAGGCTGATGGCGATCCTGGGCTGGCTCGGCGCGCTCTTCGGTCCGAGGACCGTCGAGGTGCCGGGCCAGCCCCTTGGCGCCTCCGACGCCGACGACTGGAGGGATTTCGAGCCCGTGCAGATCTGGGTCGGACTCGGCAATCCCGGAGCGAGCTACGCCCTGCACCGGCACAATGTCGGCTTCATGGCGGTCGACGCCATCGCCTCGACCCACGATTTCGAGCCGCCCAGGAAGAGCTTCCACGGCTGGGCCCAGCAGGGACGGATCGGCGGCCAGCGGATCCTCCTGCTGAAGCCCGCCACCTTCATGAACGACAGCGGCCGCGCCGCCCGCTCGGCGATGGACTTCTTCAAGAAGACGGTCGGCGACGTCACCGTCTTCCACGACGAGCTCGACCTCGCCCCGTTCAAGGTCAAGGTGAAGGTCGGCGGCGGCACCGCGGGCCATAACGGCCTGAGGTCGACCGAGGCCCATGTCGGCAATGAATTCCGCCGGGTGCGGATCGGGATCGGCCATCCCGGCCACAAGGACCGGGTGACCGGCCATGTCCTGGGCAATTACGCCAAGGCCGAGCAGGACCGGCTCGCCGACATGCTGGGAGCGATCGCCGCCGAGGCCGAATGGCTGGCCAAAGGCGACGACGCCCGCTTCATGAACGAGGTCGCGCTCAGGCTCCGGGACTGAACCGGTGCCCGGCACCATTTTTGAACGGCCGAGGCAGCGATCGATTTAAATGGTGCCTGGCACCAATTTCCCGGCGGGGCGCTTGCGGGTGGAGTCTTCGGTCCGGGGCTGACAGGCAAAGGCGATGCGGCGTTTTCTTTATCTCGGCCTCGGCTTCGCCTCCGTCGCGCTCGGTGCGGCGGGGATCTTCCTGCCGCTGCTTCCGACCGTGCCGTTCATGCTTCTCGCCGCCTTCTTCTTCGCCCGCAGCTCGCCCCGGCTGGAAGCTCGGATCCTCGACCATCCCCGCTTCGGGCCGCACGTCAGGGCCTGGCGCGAGCGCGGGGCGATCAGCGCCGCCGGCAAGCGCGCAGCCCTCTTCGCCTTCGCCTTCAGCGCGGTTCTGGGGTTCGTGCTGCTGCCCTTCCCGTGGCTTCTCGCGCCGGCCGCGGCCGGGCTCATCGGCGGGAGCTGGATCGCGTCGAGGCCGGAATGAATTCCTCCCCCAGCAAGCTGGGGGAGGAATTCTCAGCTCGGCTCGCTCTTGCCATGGGCATTTCGCTTTGCGAACAGGCGGTTGCGGCCCGCGCGCGGGCAGGATAGGCTGGCGCCTTTCCGGGGGGATGGGGATGGCCGGACGGGTTCGACTGACATTGGCGGCGACTTTGCTGCTGGCGCCGGCGGCGGCGGCGGCGGAGCCGATCTATTTCCACAAGCCGAACGTCGAGCGCGAGGCGTTCGAGGCCGACCTGGCGGAATGCGTCGAGCTTGCCGGCGGCGTCCGCAGGCCGGATCCTTACGCCGCTTATTCGCCCAACCTCTACGCGGCCGCGGTCGGCGCCTTCCTCGCCGGCTTCATGGCCTCGAAGGAGCAGCGCCACATGATCAGGAACGTGCTTCGGACCTGCATGACCGACAAGGGCTACAGCCGGGTCGAGGCGAGCGAGTCGGTCGCCGACGAGCTCAAGAAGCTCGACAAGGCCGAGCGGGCGACCCGACTGTTCACACTGACCTCGGCTGAGGAGCCCGCCGGGCGGGTACTTCCGCAATGAGCCGCCTCGCTCTTGTCGCCGCCGCCGCGCTCGCTTTCGCCTCGCCCGCCGCGGCGAAGACCCTTCCCAAGCTCCCGCCGGCGCTCAACCCGGCCAAGGCCTATATCCTCGTCGAGTACAAGCTGCTCAGGAATCCGTTCGGCAACTTCCCCGGCTCGCGCAAGACGATGCCGCTCAAGACCGGGCTCGTCTTCGGCCGCTACGATCCGGCGCTGGGCGACATCAGGGGCATGGGCAAGGCGAGGTCCAACCCGGTCCCGGCCGGCCAGCAGCCGATCGAAGGCTTCCGCTACAAGCCGCTCGGCAAGGGGCCGGCGACGAGGCTGATGCTGATCGAGGTCGATCCGGGCACCTGGGTGGTCCAGGGCTTCGGAGCCACCAGCTTCTCGCTCGGCTCCTACGCGTTCGAGCTGGCGCCGGGAACGGTCACCGACCTCGGAATCGTCGAGGCCGAGCCGGACTGGGCGGAAGGCCAGGACCCGCCCGAGATGAGCGACGTCTTCAAGGCCGGGCTCTCCGGTCCCTTCGGCAAGTCGCCCGACATCGCTCCGATGCGCGCCACCTTCCGCCCCCGAGCCGCCGGCGACATCCCGATCCCCGCCGGGATCCCGGCCGACAAGGTGCGTCCGGTGGAGTTCGCCAAGGGCGCCAGGTTCGGCAATTACCTGGGCGGGCTGGTCAACCGTATCGAGGGCGTCAACGCGAGCCTCCGCAAGCCCCACTGGACCAGCTCGACCAACCGGTAATTGCTCATATTGGCGGGCATCTTGCGCCCGGGGCGGCCGGGGCGCATAGTCTTCTCCATGAGGTACCTAGCGCTCCTGGCTCTCTGGGCCATCCCCGCCGGCGCCGCGGCGCCAAGCTCCTCCCTCCCGCTTCAGGCGCTGACCGAGGCCGACGTCGGCGCCGACGCGCTCAAGAACAGCGCCTGCTATGCGCATGACGGGCCCGCGGTCCTCGTCGTCGCGACCAAGCGCAACGCCATCGTCAACGCCGAAGGCGATCTGCTCCTGCTCGACCGGCTCGACGACGACGGCTTCCCGAACGGCGGCGCGCGCTACGGCTCCAACTCGATCAAGGTGATCATCGCGCCCGCCGCCGGCGGCGTCGACGACACCGATTCGGATGGGCGGACCGCCCAGGAAGCCCAGATCAGCGTCCGCAAGCGCGGCAACGTCTCCAGCATCACCGCCCGCTGGCGCTGCAACCCGCGCAAGGGGGCGTAAGACGGCCGAAGATCGGCGATGCCGATCCGGAAGCTCTTCGCCAGCCTGTTCCATGAAGGGGCGATCGCGGACCCTGCGCTGGTCGCGGAGCTCGAAGCCTCGTGCCGGTCGCTCGCGCTGGACGACGAGGCCGGGAGGCGCTGGTCGCGGGCGCACGGCTATCGCGGCTACACTTCCTACGCCTCGCTGAACGACCTGCCCCGCCGCGACCCCGTCGTCGCCGAGCTGGTCCGGCACCTCAACCGCCACGTCGCCGACTTCGCCGCCGAATGCGCCTTCGATCTCGGCGGCCGGCGGCTCAGGCTCGACAGCCTCTGGGTCAACGTCCTCAAGCCGGGCGGGGCGCATCCGGGCCATATCCATCCCCACAGCATCGTCTCCGGCACGGTCTACGTCGCGGTCCCGCCCGGCTCGGGCGCGCTCAAGCTGGAGGATCCAAGGCTGCCGATGATGATGGCGGCGCCGCCCCGCCGCGACGACTCGCCCGAGGATCTGAAGACCTTCGTCTATGCCCAGCCTTCGCCCGGCGCCGTCTTCCTGTGGGAGAGCTGGCTCCGGCACGAGGTGGTCCCCGGGACGGGCAAAGGCGAGCGGATCAGCATCAGCTTCAATTACCGGCTGTGACCGGAGCGGTCCCGGGACCGTGCGATCCGGCCCTCGCCGGCGGGCAGACGCCCAGGCCCTGCCCGAGCCGGACCTGGACCCTGGTCGCCTCGATCCTCGCCTCGAGCCTTTCCTTCGTCGACGGCTCGGTGGTGAACGTCGCTTTGCCGGCGATCGGCGCCGACCTCCACGCCCGGGCCTCGGGGCTCCAGTGGATCGTCAATGCCTATCTGCTTCCGCTCAGCGCCCTGCTCCTGCTCGGCGGAGCGGCGGGAGACAGGTTCGGAAGGCGGCGGCTGTTCCTGGCCGGAATCGCCCTGTTCGCCCTTGCCTCGGGCCTCTGCGCCCTCGCCCCTTCGCTCGAGCTGCTGCTCGCCGGCCGAGCCCTGCAGGGCGCCGCCTCGGCGATGCTGATGCCCAACAGCCTGGCCTTGCTCGGCGCCGCCTTCGCCGGCGAGGCCCGGGGACGGGCGATCGGCACCTGGGCGGCGGCCGGGGCGGTAGCGGGGGCGCTCGGGCCGGTGCTCGGCGGCTGGCTCGTCGAAAGCGCCGGCTGGCGCTTCATCTTCCTGATCAACCTGCCGCTCGCCGCCGGAGCCCTGTGGCTGGGCTGGCGCCACGTCGGCGAGAGCCGCGAGGAAAGCCGGGGTCCGCTCGACGCGCTCGGAGTGGCCGTCGCCACGCTCGGCCTGGGGGCGGTGACCTGGGGGCTGACCGAGCTTTCGGGCGGCGCGAGGGAAGGCATCGGCTGGATCGCGACCGGCGCCGGAGCGGCCGCCCTGCTCGCCTTCCTGGCCATCGAGAAAAGCAGGGGCGAAGGCGCGATCATGCCGCTCGCCTTGTTCGGAACGGCGAGCTTCGCCGGGCTGACCCTGCTCACCTTCTTCCTCTACGCCGCGCTCGGCGGGCTGTTCGTCGCCCTGCCCTTCGTCCTGATCGAGCTTCGCGGCTATTCGCCCGTCGCCGCCGGCGCGGCCCTGCTGCCCTTGCCCGCGGTGATCGCGCTCGGCTCGAGGCTGATGGGCCGGTTCGCCGCCCGAACCGGACCGCGCCTGCCGCTCACCGTCGGGCCGCTGGTCGTGGCGGCGGGATTCGCCCTGGCGTCGCGCATCGGCGGCGGCGGCAGCTACTGGACGAGCGTGATGCCGGCGGTGCTGGTGATCGCGATCGGGATGGCCGGGGCGGTGGCGCCGCTGACCACGGCGGTGATGGCCTCGGTCGACAAGGACCATGTCGGCACCGCCAACGGCTTCAACAGCGCGGTGGCCCGGACCGGAGGCCTGATCGCCACGGCCTTGCTCGGAGGGGTGCTGGCCGCTCGGGGCGACGGCCTGGCCGAGGTTTTCGCGATCGCGGCGTTCGTCGCGGCGGGCGCGGCGGCGGCGGCGGGGCTGGCGGCGCTGATCCTGCTCAGGCCGAAGGAGATAAGGACTCCCAAGGGACGCTGACGCGAACCCTTGCAAAAGCGCCGTTCGGGCTGAGCCTGTCGAAGCCCCCTATTTCAACCCGGCAGCACAAGGGAGGGCTTCGACAACTCAGCCCGAACGGAGAGAGGCTAGCGGACGCCGGCCGGCAACCACGAATATTCCCACCGCCAGGGGAGGCCGGTCTCGCCGAGGACGGACTCGACCAGGGCCGGAAACGCCGCTTCGGCCCTGACGTCGTTGGACAGGATCGCGACGCAGCGGCGGCCGCGCTCGAGGCAGACCCATATGTTGCCGGTGCTGTCGTTATGGCCGCCCTTGAAGAAACCTCTGCCCTGCGGCCCGTCGAAGGTGACCACCCCAAGTCCCGCCGCCAGCCCCTTCCACCTTTCGGCCGGTGGCGCTTCGGGGGCCAGGGTCGGGAATTGCGAGGCCGAGCCGACCGGCAGTTGCTGCCGAAGCATCCGCGCCCGCGACCCGCGCTTCAGCCCCTCGCCGCGCATGAAGGCGGCGGCGAAGCGGGCGAAGTCGGCGATCGTCGTGTCCATTGAGCCGGCGGCGCGGACCCGGCTCCGCTCGTCGTGAGGCTCGGGAGCGCCGTCCGACTTCCAGCCGTCGGCGAGGTTGCGGGCGAAATCCGGGCGCCAGATCAGGCTGGTGTTCGCCATTCCGAAGCGATCGAACACCCGCTTCTGCATCTCCGCGCCGAGGTCGAGGCCGAGTCCTTTCTCGATGACGAACTGGAGGAGGATGATCCCCTCGCCCGAATAAGCGTAACGGCGGCCGGGCTCGAAATGGAATTTGAGCTTCCGGTCCGGCTCGAGGAAGGAGAAATTGGCCCAGCCGGTGCTGTGGGTGAGGACATGGCGGGCGGTGATCCGGCGCCAGCGCTCGTCGCCGGCGAGGTCGCCCCAATTGCCGTAATCGTCGAGATTGCCGTAATCGGGGAGCGGGCGCGGCAGATAGGAAGCGAGCGGGCGGTCGAGGTCGAGCTTCCCCTCCCCGGCGAGCTGCATGACGGTATAAGCGAAGACGGCCTTGGTCAGCGAGGCGCCGTACATGATTGTGTCGGTCCCGAGCGGTTCGCCGGCGGCGTTGCGCTCGCCCCAGGCTCGGACGAGGACGGGCTTACCCTCCTCGACGACGGCCATGGCGAGACCGCGGGCGCCGGTTCGGGCCATGGCCGAGCGGACCGCGGAGTCGATATTCGACTCGGACCAGCGGGCTTCCGCGGAAGTTGCGATAGTCGCCACGGCCATTCCCACGGCAACGGCGTTCCAAATTCCCTTCATGCTACAAACGTAGCGGGTAGGGTCCGGCCTGTCACGCCGAACTTGCAGTAGCGTCGGACGCTCGATGCGACTAGCAACCCGTTCGGGCCGAGCCGGTCGAAGCCCTTCCCGAAAGAAAGCCCTTCGACAAGCTCAGGGCGAACGGAGTGCGTGAAAGACCATGGGTTTTCGTTGCGGAATCGTCGGGCTGCCCAATGTCGGCAAATCGACCCTGTTCAACGCTCTGACCGAGACGGCGGCGGCGCAGGCGGCAAATTATCC
>DASQJV010000338.1:0-2277 GCA_035630855.1 Allosphingosinicella sp.
TCGGCCACCGCCGTCTGGATGTTGCGCGCATATTGGAAGAACTTCTCTTCGCGCCCGGGAATGATCTTGGCGATGATGGTGAAGCCGTAATTGACCGGCGTGCGCGGATAGACCGGCCCGTAGCGTCCCTGCTCGATTCGATCGGGAAAGAATCCGCCCGGGGGGATGGCCATGGCGGAGGGACATCCCCTCACCAGGCCCGCCGACGGGGCGATCGGCCACGAGGATCTCGACGGAGTGGAGTTCTGGAGAACGGCTGCCATTTCCTTTTCCTTTTCCTTTCAAAAAGCGACGCCGACGATGGTGCGGAGCATCCAGCCGTTCGGGCCATGTGCGTTGCGGGCCACCACTCCGCCGCCGCTGACCCGAAGCGAGGCCCCGGAGCCGAGGGCGAAGGTGGCGGTGCCGCCGAGCGACAGGCCGCGCTGCGGATTGTCGGCTCCGACGCCGTCCACCTCGAGCTCGCCGCCTTCCCGCCAGAGGATGTCGAGGGACGCCCAGACGCTGCGCGCGAAGCCGCGGGTGAGATGGCCCTCGAAGATGAAAAGCGGCTTCTGTCGGGTCCGGCCGGCTTCGAACGGATCGTCATTGGCTCCGAAGAAGGTGACGGTCGGCATCAGCTCGACGGTCACCAGCCCGGGGTCCGCCATGCCCTCGCCGATCGCGTAGACCAAAGGGGCGCCGAGGCGCAGGGCCCAGCGGTTGGCGCCGACGTTGACCGGGCGGCCGGACGAATATGCGCCGGTCGGGAAGAACAGCTTCGCCATCGCATTCACCGCCAGGCCCGGGCGATGGCGTCCGTAATCCGACGCCGCCAGCGCCGGGGTCCCGTGCAGGCCGAACACGAAGCCGAGCTGGGCGTCGCCGAGGCCGGCGACGATGTCGTCGCCGGTGGAGATCCGGCTGGCGGGGACGACCAGGAAGAGGAAGGACTGGCGCCCGCCGAAATTCAGGGCCTGAACGAACTGGAAGACGGCGAGGTTCGTGTCGAGGGAATCCGGACCCGCCACGGCCCCCGGATCGACGGCGAGGTTCGAGTGCAGCCGGTGCAATCGGAGCGAAGCGATCGTCGTCTTGTCCGGCACCATCATGTACAGCCTCGCGCCGTCGTCCTGCGCGCGGGCGGATCCATGCGCCGCGAGCAGCAACAGGGTTGCGCCCAAGAATCGAAGCGGAACTGGGGGATGCGCTTCCTCGCGCCACGGGCCAGGTACGGCTCCCCGCATTGTCTCCCCCCGGATCAGCTCATCATCGAAGGGGGGTCTAGGACGGGAGCGAGGGGGCTCACATTGGCGCAAACCCCGGCTGCAAAGGTCGTGAAACCTGAGATTCCCGCCTTTCGGGGTCCGGGATCGGACGCAAAAAAGGGCCGGCGCCTAGGGCGCCGGCCCAGTTCTACCGCTTCACCCGGGGATGACCTAGAAGCGGAAGCCTGCTCCGAGAACGAACTGGTGGCGGGACATGTCGATGCCGTTGAAGATCGGCCCCGCGTTGACGTCCACTCCGCGGACGTCGAAATCGGCGTTGCTGTAGTGGGTGTAATGATATTCGGCCTTGGCGTAGAAGCTGTCGCCGAACATATATTCGCCGCCGACCCCGACCCGGATCCCGTCGACGTCCGCGCTCTCGTCGAACTCGTAGGCGAAGCCGTTGTCGAAGCCGGTGCCGTCGATCTCCATCTTGGAGAAGGACCAGCCCCCCTTCATGTAGAGGAGCATCCTGGGCGTGACGGCGATGCCGCCGCGAAGCCCGATATAGAGATCGGCCGCGGCCTTGGCCTCGAGTTCGGTCGTGATCGGAGTCGGCAGCGGAATGCCGGCGATCGGGTTGGCCGGCCTGACCCCGGTGAAGGTCTCGTCGCGGCTGGCCGTGGAGTCGGTCCACGAGCCTTCGATGCCGACGACCCAGGGACCGCTCTGATAATCGTATCCGATGCCGATTCCGTAGGTCCAGCCGCTCTGCGAGACCTCGTTGCCGTTGAACAGGGTGTCGTCGAAATCGACTCCGATATCGTCGTAGCCGGTCACCGCTTCGATCTTGAAGCCCTTGAAGAGGTCGGCCTCCTCATCCTGCGCCAGGGCAGGGGCCGCGCCGAAGACGCCGGTGGCGAATAATGCGCCCACGCCCAGCGCCCATCTCGCGACGGCTCGGCGCTCCCCCGACACTATACGCTCCAAATAATGCATCGAAACCTCCTTGCGACCGATGATCCGTGGGAAGTAACCAGCTTCCACTCAGCCTTGGATCGGGTGAAATACTGATAGGGTGATGGGAAAT
>DASQJV010000339.1:0-2735 GCA_035630855.1 Allosphingosinicella sp.
CGACCTCGATGGCTCGACGATCGATACTTCCATCCCTGGCCACTCGCGCAAGCGGGCGGGGAGCGCACCCGAGCGCACCTGCATCCTGAGCCGCGCGACCGCGGCGCGGGACGACCTCATCCGCCTCGCCCTTGGGCCCGACGGTCAGGTCGCGCCCGACATTCGCGCCCGCGCGCCGGGCCGCGGCGCCTGGATCGGCGTCGACCGCACCGAGCTCGAGACCGCCATGGTCAAGGGCAAGCTTCGCGGCGCCCTCGCCCGCGCCTTCAAGGGCGCTCCACTGTCGATTCCCGACGATCTCGGCGAGCGGATCGAGGCGGCGCTTCGCCAGGCGGCGCTCGACCGGCTCGGCCTCGAAGCCCGGTCGGGGACCCTGCTCACCGGCTCCGAGCGGATCGAGAATGCCGCCCGCAAGGGCGAGGTCCAGCTCCTCCTCCACGCCGCCGACGCGGGGGAGGACGGCAACCGCAAGCTGGACCAGGCCTGGCGAGTCGGCGAAGGCCGTCCGCAAGGTCTGGTGATTCCAGCCGAAAGGGCCATATTGTCATTGGCGCTCGGCCGCCAGAATGTGGTACATATCGCAATAATTGATCGTGCCGCCGCCGCGCGTGTCGAGCATGCGCTCGGGCGCTGGCGCGCTTTTATCGGATCCGAAGCTGGGCTAAGCGCCGCCGCGGCGGGCACGCCGGACGCGTCGGCTGGAAATGTGAGTGAAGGACAATAATGAGCGAGACGTCAGATAAGCCGAAGCTCGGAGCGCGCGCCCCGCTGGGCCTGAAGCGCACCGTCGAGACCGGCAAGGTCAAGCAGAGCTTCAGCCACGGCCGCTCGAACACGGTGGTGGTCGAGGTTAAGAAGCGCCGGATCCTCGGGCCCCAGACCGCCCAGGAAGCCGCGCCCGCGCCCGTGCCCGAGGCGCCCAAGCCGGCCGCTCCCGCCGCCCCGCCGCCGGCCGCCGCTCGCCCCGCCGCGCCGCAACGGCCCGTCAACGATGCGACGACTCGCCGCGAGCTTCAGGACAAGCTCCTCCGCGAGGCCGAGGAAGCGCGCCTCCACGCGCTTGAGGAAGCGCGCCGGCGCGAGGACAAGCAGGCCGCGGAGGCGACCGAGGAAGAGAAGCGCCGCGCCGAGGAGAATCGCCGGGCCGAGGAGGAGCGGGCCGAAGCCGCTCGCCAGGCCGCCGAGGAAGAGGCGCGCCGCGCCGCCGAGCCTGCCCCCGCCGAGGCCGCCCCTGCCCCCGCCGCCGCCGAGGACGACGACGAGGACCGCCGCCCCGCCCACGCCCGTCCGAAAGGCCATCACGCCCCGGCGCCCAAGCGCCCCGAGCCGGCCCGTCCGGCCCGCGGCCGCGACGACCGCCGCCACGCCGGCAAGCTCACCGTCACCCGCGCCCTTTCGGGCGAGGACGACAGCCGCGCCCGCAGCCTCGCCGCGCTCCGCCGCTCTCGCGAGAAGGAGAAGAGGGCCCACCAGCAGTCCGGCCCGTCCGCCAAGCAGGTCCGCGACGTCGTCGTCCCGGAGGCGATCACCGTCCAGGAGCTCGCCAACCGCATGGCCGAGCGCGGCGCCGACCTCGTCAAGGCGCTGTTCAAGATGGGGACCCCGGTCACCATCACCGAGACGATCGACCAGGACACCGCCGAGCTCCTGATCGAGGAATTCGGCCATCGCATGGTGCGGGTCAGCGAAGCCGACGTCGACATCCAGGTCGAAGCCGACGTCGATCCCGCGGACAGCCTGCAGCCGCGGCCGCCGGTGGTGACGATCATGGGCCATGTCGACCACGGCAAGACCTCGCTGCTCGACGCGATCCGCGGCGCCAACGTCGTCTCCGGCGAGGCGGGCGGGATCACCCAGCATATCGGCGCCTATCAGGTCGCCCTTCCGGACAAGTCGAAGATCACCTTCCTCGACACCCCGGGCCACGAGGCCTTCACCGAGATGCGCGCCCGCGGCGCCAACGTCACCGACATCGTCGTCCTGGTGGTCGCGGCCGACGACGGGCTGAAGCCGCAGACGGTGGAGGCGATCAACCACACCAAGGCGGCCGGCGTCCCGATGATCGTCGCGATCAACAAGATCGACAAGCCCGGCGCCAATGCCCAGAAGGTCCGCGAGGAGCTTCTCCAGCACGAGATCCTGGTCGAGGACATGGGCGGCGAGGTCCAGGACGTCGAGGTCTCGGCCCTGAAGAAGACCAATCTCGACGGCCTGCTCGAGGCGATCTCGCTTCAGGCCGAGCTTCTCGAGCTGAAGGCGAACCCGGACCGCAGCGCCGAAGGCGCCGTGGTCGAGGCGAAGCTCGACAAGGGCCGCGGCCCGCTCGCCACCGTGCTCGTCCAGCGCGGCACTTTGAGGGTCGGCGACGTCTTCGTGGTCGGCGCCGTGCCGGGCAAGGTCCGGGCGATGATCGACGACAAGGGCAAGCAGGTGAAGGAAGCCGGTCCGTCGGTGCCCGTCGAGGTGCTCGGCCTGTCCGGAGTCCCGTCGGCCGGCGACACGCTCACGGTCGTCGAGAACGAGGCCCGCGCCCGCGAGGTCGCCGCCTACCGGCAGAGCGTCCTCGATCGCAAGCGGACGACCTCGGCTCCGGTCAGCCTCGAGAACATGTTCGCCTCCAAGGCCAATCAGGCGATCGAGTTCCCGCTCGTCGTCAAGGCCGACGTGCAGGGCTCGGTCGAGGCGATCGCGAGCGCGATCAACCGGATCTCCACCGAGGACATCAAGGCCCGGAT
>DASQJV010000340.1:0-12274 GCA_035630855.1 Allosphingosinicella sp.
TCGTCGACCAAGAACGCGACTCCGCGCGCGATCTCCTCGGCCTTGCCGAGCCGATTGACGGGGATTTTGGCGATGATCTTGCCTAGCACTTCGGGCGGGACAGCGGCGACCATGTCGGTGTCGATATAGCCGGGCGCGATCGCGTTGACCGTGATCCCGGCGCGCGCGCCCTCCTGCGCCAGCGCCTTGGTGAAGCCGTGAATGCCGGATTTCGCCGCGGCGTAATTGACCTGGCCATATTGCCCGGCCTGGCCGTTGATCGAGCCGATGTTGACGATCCGACCGAACTTCCTCGACTGCATCCCCTCGAACACCGCCTTGGCCATGTTGAAGCAGCCGCCGAGGTTGACGTCGATCACCTCGTCCCAGGCCTTGCGGTCCATCCGCTTCATCGTCCCGTCGCGGGTGATGCCCGCGTTGTTGACCAGCAGGTCGACCGGGCCGAGCTCGCTCTCGACCTGCGCCACGCCCGCCTGGCAGGCGTCGAAATCGCCGACGTCCCACTTGTAGGCCTTGATCCCGGTCCGCTCGCTGAACTGGCGCGCCTTCTCGTCATTGCCGGCATAATTGGCGGCGACGGTCACGCCCTCGTCGCGAAGGGCGATGCTGATCGCCTCGCCAATGCCTCGGGTTCCGCCGGTGACGATCGCAACGCGTGCCATATGGTCTCTCCTGGTTTTTTTGTAATTGTGCCGCGGGCCTTACGTAACGCTCCCCCAACCTTCAAGCTCGCGGCCCAAAATGCTGCGCAGCATATCGAGCCCCGCCGGGCTGTCGTTGAGGCAGGGCAGATAGGCGAAGTCGGTGCCTCCCGCGGCGAGGAAGGTATCCCTCCCGCGGATCGCCAGCTCCTCCAGGGTCTCGAGGCAATCGGCCGAGAATCCGGGCGCGAGGATCGCCACCCTGGTGACTCCCCGTCCCGGAAGCGCCGCAAGGGTCGCGTCGGTCGCCGGCTCGAGCCATTTCGCCCGCCCGAAGCGCGACTGGAACGTCACCGTCAGCTCGCGCCCGCTCGCCTCGCCGAGCAGCCGCGCCGTCTTCCGGCAGTGGCAATGATAGGGGTCGCCCAATTCGAGCGTCCGCTGCGGCATTCCGTGGAAGCTGGCGAGGATCGCCTGGGGCTCGAAATCGAGCCCCGCCAGCCCCTCCTCCAGCCGCGCCTTCAGGGCCGCGATATAGGCCGGATCGTCGTGATAGGGCGGCAGCGTGCGCACCGCCGGCTGCCAGCGCAGCCGCCGCAGATGGGCGAAGGCCTCGTCGTTCGCGGTCGCCGTCGTCGCCGCGCAATATTGCGGGTAGAGCGGGGCGATCAGGATCCTCTCGCAGCCCCGGGCCCTGAGGGCGTCGATCCGGCCCGCGATCGCCGGCTCGCCATAGCGCATCGCATGATCGACGATCACGCTTGCTCCGAACGCGCCCTGCAGCGCCTTGGTCTGGCGGGCGGTGATCGCGGCGAGCGGCGATCCCTCCTCGGTCCAGACCTGGCGGTAGGCGTGCGCCGATCTCCTCGGCCGGGTCGTGAGGACGATTCCGCGCAGGATCGGCTGCCAGACCAGCTGCGGGATCTCGATCACCCGCGGGTCGGACAGGAACTCCTTGAGGTAGAGCCGGACCGACCCGGGCTCCGGCGAATTGGGCGTTCCGAGGTTGATCAGCAGCAGCCCAACCTTGGGCTCCGGAACCGGCGGATGATCGGCGGGCGGCCTCATCCGCCGACCGCCAGCGGAAGCGAGCGAAGCCTTCGCCCGGTCAGGGCGTGGAGGGCGTTGGCGACGGCCGGCGCGGCCACCGGAACCGCGAGCTCGCTCGCCCCACCCGGCTCCTCCTCGCTGTCGATCAGCTCGACGGTGACCTCGGGCGCTCCGGCCAGCACCGGGAATCCGAAGTCGCCGAAGCCGCGGGCGTCGGGCCGGCCGCGCTCGAAGCCGATCGGATCGCCGGTCGCCGCCGCGATGCCGAAGATCAGGCCGCCCTCGATCTGCTGCCTGACCAGATCCGGATTGACGATCCGCCCGCAATCGACCGCGCACACCGCTCGCAGCACCCGCGCCCTCTGGTCCGCGGCCAGCTCGACCTCGACCAGAGCGGCGATATGGCTCCCGAACGCGCTGTGGCAGGCGAGCCCCATCGCGCTCCCCGGCACTCCGCCGTCCCAGCCGCCGAGGGTCGCCGCCGTCGTCAGGCAGCGCGCCAGCCGCGGATTGTCGCCCAGCATCTGCATCCGGAAGGACAAAGGCTCGACGCTCGAGATCCGGGCCAGCTCGTCCATGAAGCTCTCGGTGAAGAAGGCGGTATAGCTGTGCGCGCCCGAGCGCCAGCCGCCGACCCTTATCCCGGTCTCGGCGGCCAGATAGTCGACCGCGACGGCGGGAATCGCGTAGGGCGGGACCGCGCCCGCGACGGGATCGCCGATCGCCGCCATCGCCGCCATCGCCGCCGCGCCGCCGCGCAGCCGCCGCGCGAGCTGGGCCCCGGTGTCGGGCGCGGCGATCCGCGCCTGCCAGCCGAGCACGATCCCGCCGGTGTCGAGCCGGGCCAGAAGCTGCGCCCGGGCCGGCGCCCGGAAGCCGTCCTGGACCGTCTCCTCGAGCCTCGACCAGCTGAGCTGGACCGGCCTTTTCACCCGGACCGCCAGCATCGCCGCCTGCTCGATCGCCCTCGTCTCGAGCTTGCGCCCGTAGCCACCGCCGATCATCGTCGGGTAGAGGGTCACCTGCGCCTCGGCGAGGCCGGCGACCCGCGCCGCCGCCGCCCGGGCCAGGCCCGGCGCCTGGGTCGGGGCCCATATCTCGAGCCGGCCGCCGGCGAGCCGGGCGGTCGCGGTCAGGGTTTCGAGCGGCGCGCTCGCGGCCGGTCCGGCGCGATAATGGCCGCGAAGGACGGTGCCGCCGTCGAACGCGTCGGCGAGGTCGCCGCGGCTGTAGACCCGGCGGCCCTCCTCTTGCTCCAGCGCCCCGGTCAGGGCCGAGTCGAGGTCGCCGCCCGACACCGGCGGGTGAGGCACCTCCCAGACCGGCTCCATCGCCTCGACCCCGCGGTTCGCCGCCCACCAGTTGGTGGCGAGGCAGGCCACCCATCCGGGCGCGTCGAAGGCTCCGAACGCGCCCGGCACGGCGAGTCCCTTGTCCTTGCTCCAGCGGACGAGGCTGCTGTCCTCGGTCGGCCCGGCCCGGACCGAGGCATAGACCATGTCGGCAAGCCTGATGTCGCCGGCGAAGGGCGCCGAGCCGTCGACCTTGGCGGGAAGGTCGAGCCTCGGCAGCGGCTGGCCGGCGAGGCGGTTGTCGATCCCCGCCCGGATCGGAAGATGCTCGGGCAGCTCCTCGCCCGCCGCCGACTCCGCGAGCTCGGCGAAGCTCAGCCTTCGGGTCCCGTCGAGGACGAAGCCGGCGGCGCTGTCGAGAGTCTCCCATTCGACCCCCCAGCGGGCCGCCGCAGCCTTCATCAGGAGGGCGCGGGCGCCCGCTCCGGCCTCGCGCAGAGGCCGCTCGAACGCCCTGACCGAGGTCGATCCGGCGGTCAGCATCCCCGCTTCGCCGCTGTCGAAGCGCTTCGCCCGCCAGCGTTGGACCGAGCCCGCGAACGAGCCGTCCTCCTCCCCCTCGGCGAGCAGCCGGTTGGCGTAGAGCGGCCCGATCGGCGCGGGCTCCACCCCCACCGTCCGCCAGTCCGCGCCGAGCTCGTCGGCGAGGATCTGGGCGAGGGCGGTCCAGCTTCCCTGGCCGAGCTCGGCCTGGGGCACGGCGACCAGGACCCGGCCGTCGCTTCCGATCCTGAGGAAGGCGTTTAAGACATGCTCGCCATCGCCGGCGCGCAGGTTGGGCTCGTAGGATCGCGGCCAAAGCGCCCAGGCGAGGATCAGCCCGGCCCCGGCGCCGCCGCCGACGAGCAGGGTCCTGCGACTGATCCCCCTCCTCTCGCCGCCTCGCGCCATGACCGGCGTGATAGAGGGGCGGGGAGGAAGCTGAAACCCCTCTCCCGCTTTTCGCGGGAGAGGAGGGGCCCAAGCGAAGCTTGGGAGGTGAGGGTCTTTTCTGAGTCCGGTGTACAGACCCTCACCCCCCACCGCTGACGCGGTGGGTCCCCCCTCTCCCGCGAAAAGCGGGAGAGGAGTTATTGCACCTCCGCCGAATATCTTTCCCTCAGAGTCTTCTTGTCGATCTTGCCCGTCCCCAGCTTGGGCAAGGGCTCGTGATGCACCCAGATATGCTGGGGGATCTTGTAAGAGGCGATCTTGCCGTCGAGGAACGCCCTCAGCGCCTCGGAGTCGAAGCCGCGGTCGTCCTCGCAATAGACGACCGCCGCCGGAACCTCGCCGAGCCGCTCGCACGGCACTCCGAACACCGACGCCTCGGACACCGACGGGTGCGAATAGATCGCCGCCTCGACTTCCTGGCAGCTGATGTTCTCGCCGCCGCGGATGATGATGTCCTTCTTGCGGTCGACAATGAACAGATAGCGGTCCTCGTCGAGATAGCCGATGTCGCCGGTCTTCAGATATCCGTCGGCGGTGAAGGCGGCCGCGGTCGAGGCGGGGTCGTTCCAATAGCCGCGGAAATTGGCGGCCGAGCGGATCGCGATCTCGCCGGTCTCGCCGGTCGGCAGGTGGCGGTCGCCCTCGCCGAGGATGGCGAGCTCGACCGTCGGCTGGTGCGGCCGCCCGGTCGAGGCGGGCTTGTCGGCGTAATTGGACCAGAAATTGCCGCAGCCGACCGCGTTGGTCTCGGTCAGCCCGTAGCCCAGCGCCGGCTGGGCGCCCTTGAAGCTTTCCTGGAGCCTCCTGACGTGGGCGACCGGCCGCGGCGCCCCGCCCGCGGCGATGTCGGTCAGCGACGAGAGGTCGTATTTGTCGCGGTCGGGATGCTGCATCAGCTCGAGGCTCATCGTCGGAACGCCGACGAAATAGGTGACCTTCTCGTCCTGGATGAGCCTCAGCGCCTCGGCTGGATCCCATTTGGCCATCAGCACCATGCCCCGGCCGATGACGAAGCTGTTGAGCAGCACCGGAACCTCCCCGGTGACGTGGAACAAAGGCACGTTGACCAGGGTGCGGGGCGGATTGGCGGGGGGGCGGCCCTCGCTCTCCATGATCCCGAGCAAGGCGAGCAGGCTCAGCGAGTAAGTGTAGATTCCGGTGGTGACGGCGCGATGGGTGGAGATCGCGCCCTTGGCGACCCCGGTCGAGCCCGAGGTGAAGAGGATCGTCGCGTCGTCCTCGGGAGCGACCTCGGGGAGGTCGGCCTCGCCGCGGCCGAACAGCGGCGCGAGCGCCTCGGCGATCGGCTTCTCGATCGGCAGCACGGCGCTCGCCATCCCGAGGCCGGTCGCCTCGAGCCTTTTCGCGCGGGGAGCGTCGCACAGCACCAGGCAGGGCTCGGTCAAAGCGAGGCCGTGGCGAAGCTCCTCCGGCTGCCACCAGCCGTTGACGAGGGTGGCGACACCGCCCGCCTTCAGAACCGCCATGTAGGTGACGATCCAGCTCGGGCAGTTGCGCATGGCGATCGCCACCCGGTCGCCCTTGCCGACTCCCCAGCCGCCGGCAAGCGCCCGCGCCAGCCGGGTGGCGTGGTCGTTCAGCTCGGCGAAGGTGAGGCGCTCGCCGTCGGCGGCGACGGCGACGGTCGCGCCGTGGAGCATGCAGAAGGCGTCGAACATTCCGGGAAGGGTCGGGGGCAGGTTGGCGATGATCTTGCGGCCCTCGCCGTCCTCGCCGATCTGGATCCGGCCGCCGGGTCCCGTCACCTGGGCCAGCACCGCGTCGAACTTGCGGTCCAGCTCGCTCGGCATCCGACTCTCCCTTTCCGTTTCTCGATGCCCCTTCTATTAGGGCCTGGAGCGGGAGGGGGAAGCCTTTGATGGAAGCTTTACTGACAAGTCTGTCGATGGCGGCCGGCGATTATATCCGTTTCGCCGACCTGGGCCTGAGCCCGACCCTGTTCGACTGGCCCTTCCCGCTGCGCTGGTACTCGCTCGCCTATCTCGCCGGGATCCTCGTCGGCTGGTGGTATCTGATGAAGCTGATCGACCGGCCCGGAGCGCCGCTGGCGCGGCGCCACGCCGACGACATGGTCTTCTACGCCACTTTGGGCATCATCCTCGGCGGCCGGCTCGGCTACGTCCTCTTCTACCGGCCCGGTTTCTATTTCGACGATCCGATCCAGATCCTCCGGCTGTGGGACGGCGGCATGTCGTTCCACGGCGGGGTCATCGGCACCTCGCTCGGGATCCTGTGGATGGCCCGCAAGCACAGGCTCGACTGGCTTCGGGTCCATGATTACATCGCCTGCTGCGTCCCGTTCGGCCTGTTCTTCGGACGCCTCGCCAATTTCGTGAACGGGGAATTGTGGGGCCGGCCGACCGATCTGCCCTGGGCGATCATCTTCCCCACCGGCGGCGAGGTTCCGCGCCATCCGAGCCAGCTCTACGAGGCGGGGCTGGAGGGCCTCCTGCTCTTCGCCATCCTCTGGTTCCTGTTCTGGAAGACCGACGCCCGCTACCAGCCCGGCAAGCTCGTCGGCGCCTTCCTGCTCGTCTACGGCTTTAGCCGCTTCCTCGTCGAGCTCGTCCGCCAGCCCGACCAAGGCCTCGAGAACCTGCCCTGGGGCCTCACCATGGGCCAGACCCTGACCGTCCCGATGGTGCTCGGCGGCGCCTGGCTGATCGCCACCGCCAAGCGCCGGCGGCAGCGGGTGGAGCCGGTCGCCGGGACGGAGAGCGTGGCCTGAGGTGAAGGACAATGTTCGGGCCGAGCCGGACCCCGTTCGGGCTGAGCTTGTCGAAGCCCCCTCCCTCTCTTACGGCCTCCAGAAGAAGAGGGCTTCGACAGGCTCAGCCCGAACGGATTCGACCTTGTCCGACTCTCCCTCCCTCGCCGACCGTCTGCGCCGCCTGATCGCCGCCCACGGCCCGATCCCGGTCTCCGAATATATGGCGCTCGCCAATTCCCATTATTACGCCACCCGCGACCCGCTCGGCGCGAGCGGAGATTTCACCACCGCGCCCGAGATCAGCCAGATGTTCGGCGAGCTCGTCGGGCTCGCCCTCGCCGATGTCTGGAGCCGGGCCGGCCGCCCCGAAGGCGCGCGCTACGTCGAGCTCGGCCCCGGCCGCGGAACGCTCGCCGCCGACGCGCTCCGGGCGATGCGCGCCGCCGGCCTCGAGCCCGAGGTGCATCTGGTCGAGACCAGCCCGGTCCTCCGCGCCGCCCAGGCGGAGCGCGTGCCCCACGCCCGCTGGCACGAGGATCTCCACGGCCTGGCCGGGGACGGCCCGATCCTCGCCGTCGCCAACGAGTTTTTCGACGCCCTCCCGATCCGCCAGCTGGTCGCGACCGGAAACGGCTGGAGCGAACGCCTCGTCACCCTCGACGGCGACCGCTTCGTGCCCGCCGCCGGCCCGCCGGTTCCGGCCGCCGCCCTCCCCGGCTTGCTCCGCGACGCTCCGCCGGGGACGATCGTCGAGACCTCGCCGGCGTCGCTGGCTCATGCGCGCCTGCTCGCCGGCTGCATGACTATGCACGGCGGCGCCGCTCTGATCGTCGATTACGGCCACGACCGCCTCTCGGCCGGCGAGACCCTGCAGGCGGTGCGGATGCATGATTATGCGGATCCGTGGATGGAGCCGGGCGAATCCGACCTCACCGCCCATGTCGATTTCGAGTCGCTGGCGACCGCCGTGGCCGAGTCGGGAGTCCGGGTCCACGGTCCCGTCGCTCAGGGCGACTGGCTCGCGAGGCTTGGGATCGACGCCCGCGCCGAGGCGCTCGCCCGCTCCGCGCCGGAGCGCCGGGACGAGCTCCGGATCGCCAGGGACCGGCTGGTCTCGCCGGAGCAGATGGGCCGGCTGTTCCGGGTGATGGGAATGTCCGCCGGCGGCTGGCCGGCTCCGGAGGGCTTTTCATGATCGCCTATCGCGATGCCGGTCCGGACGATGCCGCGGCGCTCGCCGACCTCCATCGCCGGAGCTTCGTCGAGACCTTCGCCCATCTCTACCGGCCGGAGGATCTGGCGGCGTTCCTCGGGCAGCTGAGCGAGGAGGGCTTCCGCTCCGAGCTTCTCGACGGCGAGCACCAGGTCCGTTTCGCCGAGGAGGAGGGCGAGCCGGTCGCCTTCGTCAAGCTCGGCCCGATCACCCTTCCGGTCCGTCCCTCCCGTCCCGCGCTCGAGTTCCGCCAGCTCTACGTGCTCAAGGCCTGGCAGGGGGCCGGGGTCGCCCAGACCCTCTCCGAATGGGCGATCGCCCAGGCCAGGCTTCGCGGCGCCGAGCAGCTCTATCTCTCCGTCTTCGTCGACAATCACCGCGCCAAGGCCTTCTACCGCCGCTACGGCTTCACCTATGTCGGCCCCTACAAATTCATGGTCGGCGAGCAGGCGGACGAGGACGAGATATGGAAGCTGGAGCTGTAGAGACGCTCCGAGCGGCGGCCCTCGCCGGAGTCGCGCACGGCTTCCTCGGCCGCCGCGGCGGAGTCTCCGAGGGGGTCTGCGCGGGCCTCAACGTCGGCTTGGGCTCCGGCGACGACCGGCAATCGATCCGCGAGAACCGCCGCAGGGCGGTCGCCGCCGTGGCGCCGGGGGCGACTCTGGTCACGCTCCACCAGGTCCACTCGGCCGAGGCGATATACGTCAGCGGCCCTTATCCGGACGACGCCCGGCCGAAAGCCGACGCGATGGTCACCGACCGCCCCGGCCTGGTCCTCGGAATCCTCACCGCCGACTGCGCCCCGCTGCTCCTCGCCGACCGGGAGGCCGGGGTCGTCGCCGCGGCCCACGCCGGCTGGAAGGGCGCCTTCGGCGGGGTGGTCGAGGCGACGGTCGCCGGGATGGAGCGGCTCGGCGCCGCGCGCAGCCGGATCGCGGCGGCGGTCGGCCCCTGCATCGCCCGCCGCTCCTACGAGGTGGACGAGGCCTTCCTCCGCCGCTTCGCCGAGGCCGATCGGGAGAATGAGCGCTTCTTCGCCCTGGGCCGCGAAGGCCATCACCAGTTCGACCTCGAAGGCTTCGTCCTCGCCCGCCTCGCCGCCGCCGGCCTGACCCGGATCGAGGCGCTCGGCGAGGACACCTACTCGCAGCCCGACCGCTTCTTCAGCTACCGCCGCGCCACTCACAAAGGTGAGCCGGATTACGGCAGGCAGATTTCGCTGATCGCGCTCTGAAAACCCCTCTCCCTGCAGGGGAGAGGGAGGAGCCCGCGAAGCGGGAGGGTGAGGGCTTGCTGGGCTAACGTCCTCCAGCCCCTCACCCTGGCGGGCTTCGCTCGCCTGTCCCTCTCCCCTGCAGGGAGAGGGGGTTTCGCTACCGCAATCGCCATGCCATCACCGCCCAAACTTAGAGGGGGAAATGAATGGCCGCACGCTGGGGCCTGTGGGGCGGGCTCGCCGCTTTCGTCGCGATGCTTCTGCTGCCCGCCCCGGGCGGGATGTCGCCGGCCGCCTGGCGAACCACGGCGATCATCGTCCTGATGGCCTGCTGGTGGATGACCGAGGCGCTTCCCCTCACCGCCACCGCCCTTGTTCCCTTCCTGGCTTTCCCGCTGCTGGGAGTGATGACCGCCACCGCCTCGGCGGCGTCCTATTACTCCCCGATCCTGTTCCTCGTCCTCGGCGGAGCGATCGTCGCCCTCGCCATCGAGCGCACCGGCCTCCACCGCCGGCTCGCCCTGGCGATCGTCAGCCGCGGCGGCGGCGGGCCGGCGCAGATGCTGTTCGCTTTCATGGCCGCCACCGCTTTGCTCAGCACCATCGTCTCCAACACCGCCACGACCCTGATCATGATGCCGATCGGCCTCGCCGTGCTCCGCGCCGCCAGGATCGAGCCGGGCCACACGGACGGCTTCGCCGGGGCGCTCGCCATGGGCATCGCCTTCGCCGCGACGATCGGCGGCTTCGGCACCCTGGTCGGCTCGCCGACCAACGCCATCGCCGTCGGGATCATCGAGAAAGCGACCGGCTACCGGATCGATTTCCTCACCTGGGCGCTCTACGGCGTTCCTCTGGTCCTGGTCTGCGTGCCGCTTTGCTGGGCGATCCTGATGAAGGTCCAGAAGGTCGCCGCGTCCGACTTCGATCCCGCCGCGGCCCGCGCCGGGATCGGCGAGACCGGGCCCTGGTCGACCGCCGAGAAGCGCCTCGTCCCGCTCGTCGCCCTGACCGTGGCGGCCTGGATCGCGCTTCCCTTCGTGACGCCCCTGCTCCCGAAGGATTCGCTGACCGACGGCACCGTCGCCGTGGTCGCCGCCCTCCTCCTGTTCGTCATCCCCGACGGCACCGGCCGGGCGATCCTCAACTGGGAGGAAGCGAACCGGGCGCCCTGGGGGGTGATCATGATGTTCGGCGGAGGCCTCGCCCTCGCCGCCGGGATCGGCGAATCGGGCCTCGCCGAATGGATGGGGGTGGCGCTTCAGCCGCTGCGCTCGGTCCACCCGCTGGTCGTCGCCGCGGTGCTGGTCGGGATCGTCATCATCGTCACCGAATTCGCCTCCAACGTCGCGACGGCGAGCGGCGCCATCCCGGTCGTCGCCGGGATCATCGCCGCCACCGGGATCGACCCGATCCTGCTCGCCTTGCCGGCCGCCTTCGCCTCGAGCTGGGGCTTCATGCTTCCCTCCGGCACCGGCCCCAACGCCATCGCCTGGGCGACCGGCCACATCGCCTTGCCGCGGATGCTCAAGGCCGGCTTCCTCCTCGACCTCGCCGGAGTGCCGATCATGGTCGGGATCGTCTGGGGGATCGGAGCCATGCTGGGCTAGAGGCCGTCTTTCCTCTCCCGTTCTTACGGGAGAGGAGATTCTCAGGCCCGAGCCGTCACCATCCAGCAGGCGGCCGTGAACCGTGCCTCGCCATTCTCCACCCAGGGTAGGAAGCCGGCGTCGATCCGCCTTTCGACCTCGGCTCGCCTGTGAGCGTCGAGGCCCGGGAGCAGGGCGGCGACCGGCCCCATCCGCCGGCCGTAGAGCCTGAGCTCATCCTCCGTCATCCTGCACTCGACGTCGACCGCGTCGATCGCGACCTCCTGCCAGCCGCTCTCCGCCAGGATCGAGCGCACCAGGCCGGACTCCGCGAAGCCGAACTGGCCCGGCTCGCCTTCGATTCGCTCCGGCAATTCGGGAAGCAGGTCCGCCGCCGAGCGCTCCGCGGCGGTCATGAACTCATTCTCCCCGGCGGCGCGCCAGGCGAGACAGGCCAGCTTTCCCCCCGGCCGCGCGGCGGAGCGCAGGTTGCGGAAGGCCGCGACCGGATCGGCGAAGAACATGACTCCAAAACGCGAGACCAGGGCGTCGAAGCCCGGACCCTCGAACCGGTGCTCCTGGGCATCGGCCTCCGCAAATTCGGCCTCGGCGAGGCCGAGGCGCGCGGCCCTCGCCCGTGCCGCTTCTATGAGAGGTCCCGAGATGTCGACTCCGAGAGCGGACGCGCCCCGTTCCGCCGCCGCGAGAGTGAGGGCGCCGGCGCCGCAGCCGACGTCGAGGATGCGGAGCCCGGCGACGGGCCCGACCTCGTCGAGGACCAGCGGCACGAACGGCTCGAGCAGCCGGTCGAGCATGTCGCTGAGCTCGGCCCAGCTGCGGCCCGCCTGGTCGTTCCATTTGGCGGACTGGTCGGCATTGGCGGTGCGGGTCTGGGTCATTCGCCTGTTCCTAGCTTCTGTTCGGATCCGCCGCCATCGGGGCTAGCGGCGCGGGCGCCTGTTGGGTTAGGGAGCGCTCGGGCAACCGACCTCACCCCCCGGGGCCGCGCTTCCAGCTCGGCCGGTGAGCCCGAACAGGGCTCGGTCTCCACGCAGCAACTGCGATTGGCTGATAGGAGGCATGATCATGCAGGACGAAAACGACATCAGCGGCGCGACTCCGAGGCGTCGCCCCAAGGCGAGCGTGCTCGAGATCGGCGGGCGCCGGCTCAAGCCCTCGACCCTGATGATGGGCTATGGCTACGACCCGATGCTGTCGGAGGGCTCGCTCAAGCCGCCGATCTTCCTGACCTCCACCTTCGTCTTCGAGAATGCCGCCGCCGGCAAGCGCCACTTCGAGGGCGTCACCGGCAAGCGCCCCGGCGGCGCCGAGGGCCTGGTCTATTCGCGCTTCAACGGGCCGAACCAGGAGATCCTCGAGGACCGGCTCGGCATCTGGGAAGGCGCCGAGGACGCGCTTGCCTTCTCCTCGGGCATGTCGGCGATCGCGACGCTGTTCCTGTCGATGGTCCGCCCGGGCGACACGATCGTCCATTCGGGCCCGCTCTACGCCGCCACCGAAACACTGATCGCACGCATCCTCGGCCGCT
>DASQJV010000341.1:0-2417 GCA_035630855.1 Allosphingosinicella sp.
ACTTCGCATTGTCGAGCACGGCCCTTACGTCGGCGTCTGGCGTGGCGGGATCGAAACCGTAGAGATGCTTCACCGTCAGCATGACGTCGGTGGAGAGGCCGGTCAGCCAGCGCTCGGTAAGCAGGCGGTGCTCCGGCCGGGACAGGCCGATCGCCTCCATCCTGATGTCGCGCCAGTCAAATTCGGCGCTGCCCGTCCGGTCGATGATATCGTCGACACGAAGATCCTCCATGACGTGCGCCAGCGGAGCGTCGAATCGGGCGAAGCAGCGGCGCAGATATTCGAGCGGCTGCTGGAAGGGCAGGGGCGGCGGAAAGGTCTCCGTCGCCAGCTTCGAATAGGCGATATCGCTGACGAATTGCGGACTGGCCAGCAGCTCCTCGGCTGGGATGCTCCCGTCCGTATTGTGTCCGACGTAAAGGGCAAGCGAAAGCCCGTTGGCCACGTAATGCTCGAGCGTCTCGTTGACGAGGTCGATATAGGGTAAAGGCGTGTTGGTGTTCTCGCAGGTCAGCGGCAGGTGCTCGATATCCGGGCGGCGCGCGCGAAGGACTGTCAGCGGGTTCAGGAACCCCGCCGGAATCTCGGAAGCCGGCCGGTCGATGAAGGTCAGCAGGTCGACCAGATAGGCGGCTGGGCTGAGCACCGAGCGGCAATGGTCGCAGGCGCAATAATCCATCTCGCCGAACAGGCCCTCCAGCGTCGCATAGGCCAGCACGTCGTCGGCATGGTCGAGCGGAGAGGGCGCCGGGTTGACGATCGACGGCGGCGAATGGACTCCGATCCCGGGTGCGGCCTTCGCCGTGAGATAGCCGATGGCGACGTTGAGCACCGCCGAATGGACCTGCCGCGCCTTGGCGTGGACCAGCCGGGCATTGGCTTCGCCGCCGACCGCGCCCGCGAAGGCTCGGATAAACTCCTCGGGCTCGTAACGCATGGCCGCGGACGCGGAATCCACGCCTTCGCGCAACAGGCCGTTCATCGCCTGATCGTCCGGGGTGATCTGGTAGACGCGCTGGATCCGGCTGACCTCGCGGACGACCTCGGGCTCGAGCTCGAGGCCGTTCAGCGCCGCATATCGGGCGACAGGCTGAGCGCCGATCTCGAACTTGCCGCCGTTCCCGGCGAGGAAGGCGTGGACCCGTTCCGCCAGCGGCTCCGAAGCGAGCGGAGTCTCGCCGTTCCTCACCATTTCCGCGACCACGGCGGTCGGGAAGCTCAACCGGATCTGGGCGGCCAGCAACTCGGCATAGCGCCCGCTTCTCTCCTCCAGATCGCGCCCCGGAATCTCGGGCGGGACCGGGCTGTCCCCGATGACGCCGAGCCACCGGTCGGGGCGGTAGAAGCCGGACTCGACGAGCTGCGCCGCCTCGTCGAGACCGGAACGACCCGCCTGCGCGTGCAGCCGCCCGATCAGCGGCGCGTTGTTCAGGGTCAGGTAGGCGAGCTGGCCGTCGAGCCTGAGCCGGTTGGTGACCGCCTCGCCGAACTTCTCGCGCACATTGCGCCAGAGCGCCTCGGAATCGTTGCCGAACCTGCTGTACAATTCGGCGAATTGCTGTTGCTGGAAACCTTCCTTCAGGGTCCCGGCGGCGAGGTCCCTGAACGATGAGGCGCCGACCACCGCCGGGCCCTGGAGCAGGCGCTGGGCGGCCACTTCCTGGAAATAGGCGAGCGCAGAGGGCAGCCGGGCCTCGAACGCCGGCGGCACCACCCCCTGGACGATCGCCTGCTTCCAGACGTTTTCGACGGCGGCCGGGGCCAGGCGGTAGATCGAGGTCTCGTCGGCGGCGAGGCCGGCCCGAAACAGTGCGTAGAAGAGCGGCGGTTCGATCCGGGTGGCGGTGACTGGGGATCTGGTGCGCGCGCTGAACTGGTCGGCGAGCGCGGCCAGGGCGACCGAACGGGCGTCCCAGCCCGATTTTTGGGAAAGATAGGTGATGTCCTGGCGGTCCGCGGATTCCTGGAGCTCGGCGAGCGGTCCCCGGTGGTGGCGCGACAGCGACGAGATGAGGGCCTCATATTCCGAAGGGAGCGCCCCCGAGGCCTTGTCGTCGAGGAGGACGTCGAGAATCTCGCGCCGGCTGGCGTTGTATCGAATCGCCGACGCGCCGACGGAGGCCGCGCCCGAGAAGACCCGCGCCTGCAGATCGGGCCTGTCCTTGCCCCTTTTCGCGACGCCGGACTGGAGGAAGCTCGCCTGGAAACGGCCGCTCGCATCGGTCGTGCCCTCGGCGAGCGGCGCGTCGCCGCCGACGCCCTTGTCGACGATCCTGACGCGAAGGCCGGCGGCCGCCGGCCGCGTTCGGCTCGCGACCCGCCCCTCGACGACATAGCGCGGATCGTCGGGAGAGGGCGGCGGCGGCGTCGGAACTGGGGGCGGCGGCGGCGTCGGAACTGGGGGTGGCGGCGGCGTC
>DASQJV010000342.1:0-4873 GCA_035630855.1 Allosphingosinicella sp.
CGAAATAGAGGTAGGCGGCGAGGTTGAGGAGGGCGAGCCAGACGAGCCACAGCGGGCTGAACCGGCCGAGCAGCACCCACGGCAGGATCAGCACGGCCCACCAGGCGAAGAGCTCATAGGTGTCGGCGCCGGTCTGGTAGGTCTGCCCGGTCAGGGCCAGCAACGCGCCGACGAGGAGGCTGAGCAAAGTCAGGAGGGCCTTGCCCGGGATCCCATCCGGGCCCAGCCGCCAGAGCAAAGCGAGCCCGGCCAGGATCGCCGCCTCGACCAGGGCGAACTTGGCGAAGCGGCCGAGATCGTCCCAGTTGAACGCGAAGAAGAAGATGACCGACGCGGCCAAGGCGATCGTCCCGAGCCACAAGGTGAGCTGCCCGAGGAAGGCGCGCCATTCGTGCGAGGACGGAGCGATCCCGGCGGCCCGAAGCACGTCGAGCTCCCGTCCCGCCGCGACCCGACCGGAGTCGAACCAGCCCAGCACTTCGCTTCGATACCGGCTCATCCTGCTCCCCCCGGCGCGGACCGTCGCGGCCCTGATATCAGCTTCGCCGCGCCGCGGCCATCGCCCCGGACGCCGGCAGGACGGCGGGCGTCATCGGCCCTCCTCGAGCGCGAACGAGCCGGGCTCGGCCGGCTCGGTCGAGACGTAGCGGGTGATCGCGACTCCGGTTGTCGAGGTCTCGATCGCCTCGAGCCGGAAGCCGAGCAGGCGGGCGCCGTCGCCGAACAGGCGCTTGCCCTCGCCGAGCACGATCGGGAAGGTCCACAGCCAGAGCTCGTCGACGAGCCCGGCGGCGAGCAGGGCCTGGATGAGCCGGCTGCTTCCCTGGACGGAAAGGTCGGGCCCCTCCCCAGCCCTCAGCGCCCGGACCGCCTCGCCGACGTCGCCTTCGAGCGCCACCGAATTCTCCCATTCGAGGGTCTCGGGCGAGGAGGTGGCGACATATTTGACGGCGGCGTTGAACTTGGGGGTGACGACAGGGTGGTCCGCTTTGGGCCAGTGGGCGGCGAAGATGTCGTAGGTCTTGCGGCCGAGCAGCAGGTCGTAGGGCTGCTTCATCGCCTCGTCCATCCGCTCCCCCATCATCTCGTCCCAATAGTTGAAGGACCAGCCGCCATGGCGGAAGCCGCCCTCCCGGTCCTCGTCGGGCGCGCCGGGCGCCTGCATCACGCCGTCGAGGGTGACGAAGGTCTGGACGATCACCTTGCGCATGGCGCTTCTCCCTTTGCCCCGGCCGGGACGGCAGGCCGGCGACGGGGACGTAGCCGGAGCGAGGCCTTGCTTCCAGACCGCGGCGTTACCTGAGGTCGGGATTGATCTTCCCGATCTTGATGTTATGTTATAACAACAATGGGGAGATTGCCGATGCAGCTCGCGACCGTCGGTCCGGCCACCCACGCAGCGCGGGCTCAGCTCATCCTCTGCTTCGTGATCACGGCCCTGCTTGCGCCGATCCTGATCGGGGTTCCGAGGCCGAACCACGGGCTGACCTTCGACATGGGGATGATCGCCGAGGAACTCGGCGAGGGGATGACGATCGAGCATTCGGGCTGGCTCCGGCCCTACATCCGAAGCAACGCGCCGGCGGGGCGGTTCGCGATTTCGGACAGGATCGAACCCTTGCCGGCCCCTTGGGGGCGCCGCCACCGGCTCGATCTGCTGCCGAGCGGAGAACTGCTGTTCGATTCGCGCCCGGTCGACTCCGAAGGCCTGCGCTCGCGCCTCGACTGGCTGATGACGAGGACCTCGGGCTGGGTCGATTTCCATCCCGATCCGGAGGCCCGCTACGAGGACGTGGTCGAGGCGCTCGCTCCGGTCGCTCGTTCGGCCTTCGACCGCCTCAGGCTCGACAACAGCCGCTACGCCGGGGCCTTCGAGGCGGCGGCGGAGCATTGACGTTCCGGGCCGGCGCTCCGCCGAGCCCCGGCCTGCGCCTGGCGGGAAGCGCGCGATCAGCGGCGCTCGGTCTCGCGCTGGAGACGCATGATCGCCCAGATTCCCCAGAAGGTCGCGGGCAGGGCGACGGGGAGGAGGAAGAAGGCCAGGCCGAAGCCGGCGAAGATCGAGAGCAGGATGAGGAGCGGGAAGGCCGAGACCGCGGCCAGCGCCCGGCCCATCCGCTTCTGCCCGGTCGGGTCGAGCGCAGCGTCCCAGCGCTGCTTGCGGCCGTTCTGCTCCCACTCCCAGGCGATGACCGCCCGGCCTTCGGAATCCCAGCTCTTGACGACGAGGCCGAGCAGGAGCCGGCCGTAGCGGTCGACCAGTCCGGGAGGACGGGCGATCACGCCCGGCCCCGTCGCCCCGCCGGCCCGCGGAGTCGGCGGCGGAGTCACCGAGGTCGCGGGAGCGCCGGTGGCGGTGTCGATCACCACCAGCCGCCCGTCCTTCTCCTCGACCCGGTACCGGCCCCTCGGAGCGTCCATCCGCCTCTCCTCCGCCCCGGCAGCCTAACCCAAGTGCCGTTCGAGCGGAAGCCGGCGGGTCGCGGCCGCCGGGCGGACGTGCTAACCGGCCGTTTCGCAGGCGACGAGGGAGGCCGGGATGGCGAGCAGGTTCGGGGAAGAGGAAGAGGACGGGACGATCTACAAGGTCGTCGTCAACCACGAGGAGCAATATTCGATCTGGCCCGCCGACCGCGAGAACCCGCTCGGCTGGAACGACGCCGGCAAGCAGGGGACCAAGCAGGAATGCCTCGCCTATATCGAGGAGGTGTGGACCGACATGCGGCCGAAGAGCCTGAGGGACAGGATGGGCCGCGGCGGCGGCGGGGACCTGCCTTAGGGCCCGTCTCGAGCCGGTCGAAGCGCCCTGTGCCCCGGCGAAGGCCGGGGTCCAGCGAGGCACGCTGTACGCCTGGATCCCGGCCTTCGCCGGGAGGCCGCGGCGGGACCGTGCCTTATCTTCGCCGTCATGCGCGGTGAGGATGGCGACAGCTGAAGGAGCGCGACGATGAGCCTGGCCTTGCTGCTCGCCTTCCAGGCCGCGCCCCAGGCGCCCGCGGCGCCGCTGCCGGCGATCGACTTCGACCTCGCCCGGGTGAAGCCCGCCGACCCGTGCGAGACCGGCGCCGCCGGATCCGACATAATCGTCTGCGGCCGCCGGCCGGGCGGGGTCTACGACTATGACAAATGGGAGCGCGAGTTCAGGACCGCGCCGCTGGTCGCCGAGAAGGGCATCGGCCCGGGCGCCGTGGTCCGCGCCTATGCCGAAAGCGTCGGAATGCCCGACGGGCAGGTGAGCAAGCGGGCGATGGTGGGGGTGAGGATAAAGTTTTGAGGGAGGCGGGGGCGCGCGCGGGCCGACACTTCCTTTCCCGCGAAGCGGGCAACCGCCTTTTCTTCCTACGTTGTGCCTTTGCGCCTTCGTGCCTTCTCTCAAAAACAGGCGTGGCACGGCGCGTGAGAACCGGCGCCGGATGCTCCGCCTATGCCCCACCCCGGCATCGCACTCGGCCAGGCGCCCGCGATTGACATCGGGCGTGCCGTCACCCGGTTTCAAGGGAAGGCACGAAGACACAAAGGCGCAACGTAGGAAGGGAAGGGGAATTGCCGCTACGCGGGGACAGCCGCAGATCGCTGGTGCGACTGTCGAGAAGCCCGGGTGGCCTGACACTCCTTGGTCCCTGTCAATGACCACGAAGAATGGCGTCAAGTCGCCCTGACCGCGAGCTCGAACCCCAGGGTTTTCAAGAGGCCCGCCACGGACGCGAGGTCGGTTCGCTCGGTGGCCGGGCTCCGATCGAGCCCCTTGGCGCGAGCGACGTTGTCCAGCGCCGCGGCGATCAGCTCGGCATCGCCGTCCTCGAACACCGCCTCCAGATAGGCGAGGATCGTCTCGTCGCTGTCGAGATGGTCGACGGCGTCCCAAAGGCTGGTCTCGATGCCCATCCTCAGGCTCCCGGAGCCGGCGCTCCGCGCAGCAGCCCGGCCACGCTGAGGTCCTCGTCGACGTCGGGCCAGTGGATTCCGAAGCCGCCGCCCGCCTTGGTCCAGTTGGCGCGCTGGGCGGGGGTGGCGGCGAGAAGGCGGGGATACCAGGCGAGCGGGACGGCAATCGTGCGCCCGTCGGCGAGATCAACGACCAGCCGCTCGGAATCGCAGCGCACGCCTGCCACCCGCTCGTCGCCCACCTTAGCCGAAAAATTCATGCCAGGCCTCCAGCACCGCCTGCTGATGCTCTTGTACGATGTTCAAGATAGCATTCCGCTCTTCGACCGGATCCCGCGCTGCCTGGCGAACTCGACCCGCTCGAGCCACACCTTCCCCGTCGCCTCGGCCTTGTCGACATGGACATGGGGCGGCTCATTCGGCTCGTGGCTG
The DNA here is from genome assembly GCA_035630855.1 of Allosphingosinicella sp. Classification (GTDB taxonomy): domain Bacteria; phylum Pseudomonadota; class Alphaproteobacteria; order Sphingomonadales; family Sphingomonadaceae; genus Allosphingosinicella. Next base: position 4,318 of record DASQJV010000342.1, read on the forward strand.
TAGAGGTGGAAGCGATAGCGGTCGATGCGCAGGATGGTCGGCACACGCTCAAATCACTATCATACGAAGGCTCGCAAAATCCGGATATCACAATCGCGGCTTGGGCTTTTTCGTCGGCGCCAAGCACGTGCTTTGCGCCAGGAATCAGATCTGGAACAATGTGCGGGCCCTCGAAGGATAGTTTCGCGAAATTGCGTACATTTCTTCCAACAGCTCCGCAAGGACCGTGACCCTTAACTTAAGAATAGACTTTTGATAATAGTCTCCTTTAAACCGGGATTCCCAAGTCGTTACTCTGGTTAAAACCTGTTCAGCAAATTCTATCTTGGAGTCTATATGCTTCTGAGCCAACGCCACTGCTCGACGAAGCCTAATAGCTCGCGTAGCGAGTCCAAAGAGAATCGGCACCCCGATCAGCAAGAGTGCTACTCCAACTGCGACGCGGGTCGATATTGATGGCTCGTACATAAATACAGGATCAGCGCTATTAGCACGCAAGAAGACTTGGACTACAGTTAGGGCTGTAACAGCATAAATACCGAAAAGTACAGCAGTC
>DASQJV010000343.1:0-4052 GCA_035630855.1 Allosphingosinicella sp.
GTGGCCGATCTCATGCGCGGCCGTCTGCAGAAGCCCCAGAGCTCCGTTGTCGCGGATGTATCTCGACCCGGCATAGACAACGCACAGTCCGCGTGTTGCGAGGTCGGCGAGCTCCCCCGCAATCTCCCGGTCGTTGCTCGGATGACGATTGCCGATAATCAGATGCCCGGTCGACGCTCCCTGTTGCTGAAATTCAGGTACGAGATTTCGAAAATGGAAGTTCGGCCGCACCGCCGGATCGCTCGGCAAGGGCGAGCCCTGGACCAGGGTGAGGGTGATTCCGGCGGAGGCGAATACCGAGCGCAGCCCGGCTTCATCGAGCGCGGGCGCGTTGACGCCGTTGATCCGGTGAACAGCGACCGTAACCGACCGCATGAGCGCTCCCCCCGAAGCTCATATGCAACAACAGCTTATGCGGTGGAATTCATGTTAGCAATAGGGTGGCACAAGCCTTCCCCAACCCGGCCATCGCGTCTAGCCTGCGCCGCCATGACCAAGCCGCGCCTGTTCGATTATTTCCGCTCCTCGGCCTGCTACCGGGTGCGGATCGCGCTCAACCTCAAGGGCGTGGATTACGAGGCGGTTCCGGTCGACCTCGTCGAAGGCGGGCAGAAGGGGCCCGGCTATCGGGCAGTCAATCCGCAGGGCCTGATCCCGGCGCTCGAGATCGACGGGCGGGTGCTGACCCAGAGCCTCGCCATCATCGACTATCTCGACGCGACCCGCCCCGAGCCCGCGCTGGTTCCCGCCGATCCGGCCGATGCGGCGCACGTCCGAGCGCTGGCGCTGATCGTCGCCTGCGACATCCACCCGCTCAACAATTTGCGCGTGCTCAAATATCTGTCGGGGCCGCTCGGCCGGCCGCAGGAGGCGCGCGATTCCTGGTACCGCCACTGGGTGAGCGAGGGGTTCGCGGCGCTGGAGGCGATGGCGGCGCCGCGGGCGGGCCGCTTCCTGTTCGGCGACTCGCCCACCCTGGCCGACGTCTGCCTGGTCCCGCAGATGTTCAACGCCCGCCGCTTCGAGGCGCCGCTCGATGGTTATCCCACCCTGCTGCGCGCGGAGGGCGAAGCCGGCCGCCTCGAAGCCTTCGCGGCCGCCCATCCGGACGCTATAGGTCCCTCGACCTAGGGAGGAGCGCGAAGATGGGCCGAGTCGAAGCGATCGGGAACATGGCGGATGCGGCGCCGTTGGCGAGCCTCGACGTCCCGCCGATGAAGGACCGGGTGAGCGCCGAGGAATGGAAGATCCGGGTCGACCTCGCCGCCGCCTACCGGCTCGTCGCTCATTACGGCTGGGACGACCTCATCTTCACCCATCTCTCCGCCCGGGTGCCGGGGCCCGAGCATCATTTCCTCCTGAACCCCTATCAGTTGATGTTCGAGGAGGTGACCGCCTCGAGCCTGGTCAAGGTCGGCATGGACGGCCATCCGGTCGGCGAGACCCCGTTCATGACCAACGCCGCCGGCTTCACCATCCACTCGGCGATCCACATGGCCCGCGAGGACGCTCAGGCGGTCATCCACCTCCACACCCCGCACGGCCAGGCCGTCTCCGCCCATGGCGAAGGGCTTCTTCCGCTGACCCAGACGGCGATGCTGATCCGCGACGAAATCGCCTATCACGATTATGAGGGAGTCGCCGTCGACCTCGACGAGCGCGGGCGGATCGTCGCCGATCTCGGCTCGAAGGGCGCGATGCTGCTCAGGAACCACGGCACCCTGACCGTCGGCGAGACGATCGGCGAAGCGTTCGTCCGGATGTACTTCCTCGAGCGCGCCTGCGAGGCCCAGATCCTCGCTCTGTCGGCCGGCGAGGGCAATCTCAACAACCCGCCGCAGGGCTCGCCCGAAGTCACCGCCCAGCAGGGCAAGATCGGCTTGAAGCTCGCCGCCGGAGCGCTGGCCTGGCCGGCGCTTCTGAGGAAGGCCTACCGGCTCGATCCCGGCTTCGCGACGTAAGAGAGAGGAGTCATTCCTCCCCGAGCTTGCTCGGGGAGGAGTTAATTCAGAACCGGAACCGCCCCGTCAGGCCGAACGTCCGCGGCTCGGCGAGGAAGGCGGAGAAGATCTGCCGGCCGCCGGGGAATTGCGGGTCGGCGAAGGCGGCGGTTCGGGCGCCTTCCTGGAAGGGCGAGTTGAACGCGACCTGGGTGTAGCCGACGTCGAAGATGTTCTGGGCCCAGGCCTCGATCGACCAGCGCTCGCCGCGACCGCGAAGGCCGATCCGGGCGTTGAAGATGGCGAAGCTGTCCTGCTCCTTCTGCGGGAACAGGTCCGACCCCGTGTTGTAATCGTCCATCAGTCGGCCGTCGACGTAGAACAGCCCGGTCATCCCCGAGCTGCCGATCCGCGGGGTCCAGGCCATCGAGCTGGTGACGACGATCTCCGGAGCGTTGGACAGGTTGTCGCCGGGCAGCTTGCGCAGCGCCGGGTCGAGCGGGGCGCCGCTCTCGTTGCCGACCAGCTGCGAGCGGTAACGGGTGTTGGCGTAGGTCAGGCCGAGGGTGAAGTGGAGGTCGCGGCGGGCGCGGAGCGCGCCCTCCAGCTCGAGGCCCTCGGAGCGGACTCCGTAGCCGACCTCGTCGGACGGGCAGGCGCCGGTCGCCGCCGCCGGGTTGGCGGTCGGGTTGGCGGCCGGCGGAGCGACGAAGTTCGGAGCCCCGGGAAGGGTGCTCTGGTCGCGGTCGCCGCCGGCCAGGTCGATGCCGCAGCCGTTCACCGTCTGGACGAGGAAGACGGTGCCGTTGAAGGTGTTGAGCTGGAAGTTGCGGAAATCCTGGCGGAACAGGACGGCGTTGAGGGTGACCGGCCCGCGCGAGAATTTGGCGCCGATCTCGTAGGCGTTGTTGATCTCCGGATCGAACTGGAGGTTGCCGACCAGCGCCTGGGCGCCGCCCGCAGTCGACGAGAAGGGCAGGACCGGATTCTTGAGGGCCGAGCGGTCGAGGTTGAAGCCGCCGGCCTTGTAGCCGCGCGAGTAGCTCGCATAGACCATCAGGTCCCGGCTCCACTTGTAGGAGAGGATTCCGGTGCCGGTGAACTCGTCCTCGCTGCGGTCGTCGTTGATCGACACGCCGTTCAGCTCGGCGGTCGAATTGCCCTGGCAGGTGAGGCCGATCAGGCCGGCGGCGAGCGGCGCCAGGCCCGGATTGGCGAGGAGCGGCAGGAGCGCGCCCTGCTGGGCCGGGCAGGCCGTGTTGTCGTTGCCGAAGGTGGCGTCGAATTCCTTCTTCTCGTGGGTGTAGCGAAGGCCGAGGGTCAGGGCGAGCTTGTCGGTGATGTGGAAGATGTTGTGCGTGAACAGCGCCCAGTTGGTGCTGTCCTGGTGATAGCGGTCGATCGTGCTTCCGCGGTCGTTGACCGTCTCGAGCCGGTCGAAGGCGGCGAGGATGGTCGGGCCGGCGGCGCCGAAGGGCGACGGGACCCCCGGCGCCAGGGCGCCGCTGATCACGGCCCGGCCGGTCGCGCTGATGCAGCCCGGGGTGGTCGGGCTGTAGAAGCCGGCGAGCCCGGTTCCGGAGAGCAGCCGGCAGGTGGCGAAGCGCCCGTACTGGGTTCCGAACCTGAGGTTGTCGGTGACCGTCAGGTCCTCGCTGGCGAAATAGCCGCCGATCAGCCAGTCCAGCTTGTCGCTGAACGCCTGGCCCTGGAGCCGGAGCTCCTGGCTGAACGTTTTGAAGCGCCGCTCGACGCCGTTGTTGGCGGTCCCCCGGTAGAGGATGTCGACCGGGCTGTAGTCGATGTCGCCCGGCTGGCCGGAGCGGTAGCTTCGATAGGCGGTGATCGAGGTCAGGCTGGCGCTGGAGCCGATGTCGTAATTGACCTCGGCGGAAAGGCCCCAGTCGCGCGTGTCGCCCTCGTAGCTCCGGCCGGGAGTCACGTAGAGGTCGCGGCTGAACGGATCGTTGAAGGCGATCGCCGGCGTGCCGAGGTCGCGAAGCACGTTGATGATGTTGTTGCCGCTGTCGTTGGTCCGGGCCGGGCTGGCGCCGGGCTGGAGCAGCGGGTTGGCCGGCTCGTTGAGGTTGCCGATCGCCGGGTTGAAGTCGC
>DASQJV010000344.1:0-3727 GCA_035630855.1 Allosphingosinicella sp.
GGTCGTCGCCGGCCTCGAGGATTCCCTCGCGAACCCGCCCGAGATCACGGAGATCAGGTGGGCGGAGGAGGACGCCCTGCCCTTCGCCTTCTGCATTTCGGCCGAGGCGGACAACGGCCAGATCGTCGGCGACGTCAGCCACGCGCTCGGCAACATCCTGCTCGCCGACCACCGGCTCACGATCGAGGACGTCGACCTCGGCGCGGTCCCGGAGCCGCACCTCCACCTCGCCCCGGCGGGAGGGGAGGACCGGTGCGAGATCCCCGAGGCGATCGCGGTCCCGCCGCGCTTCCGGCCGCTGCTTCCGGATTCGCCGCTGACCCAGGCCGAAGCCTATGAGCCGCCAGCCGCGGCGTCGGCGGCGCTGCTCCAGGACCTGCGCGAGGTGAGGCCGCAGATCGCTCTCGTCGAAATGTCCGAGCTGGGCGCCTTCCCCTGGGAATCGCGCCGCGACCTGCTCGGCAGCGAATCGGACGACTGGCACTTCGCGGTCGAGGTGGAGAGCGACGGAAGCGCCCGGCTGCGCTTCGGCGACGGCCGCAATTCGCGCCGGCCGGCCAGCGGCTCCGCCTTCACCGCCCGCTATGCGATCGGCAACGGTCCGGCCGGCAATATCGGCGCCGACGCCCTCGCCCACGTCGTCAGCGGCAACGGCGGGATCGTGGCGGTGCGCAACCCGCTGCCCGCGGCAGGCGGGACGGCGCCGGAAACGATCGCCGCCGCCCGGGTCGCCGCGCCCCAGGCCTTCCGGATCCAGGAGCGGGCGGTGACGCCCGAGGATTATGCCGAGATCTCGCTTCGCCATCCCGGAGTCCAGCGCGCCGCCGCCACTTTCCGCTGGAACGGCCACGGCCATACCGTCTTCGTCACCGTCGACCGCAACGGCGGACGCCTGGTCACCCCGGAGTTCGAGGCCGAGCTGATCGCCTTCCTCGAGCCCTACCGGATGGCCGGCTACGACCTCGAGATCGACGACCCGCGCTACGTCGCGCTCGACCTCGCCCTGACAATCTGCGTCGAGCCGGAGCATTTCCGGTCCCAGGTCCGGCTGGCGATACTGGACGAGCTCAGCGAGCGTTACCTGCCGGACGGGCGGGTCGGCTTGTTCCACCCCGACAACCTGTCCTTCGACCAGGACATCTGGCTGAGCGCGATCGTCGCCAGGGTCCAGGCCGTCGACGGCGTCGAAAGCGTCGTCGCGACCGCCTTCGGCCGGCTCGACGACCCCGACCCGGCGCCGCTCAAGACCGGGATGCTCGCCATCGGACGGCTCGAGATCGCGCGGCTCGCCAACGATCCGAGCTTCCCCGAGCGCGGCCGGATCGCGCTCAACATGGGAGGTGGGAAATGAGCGACCTGCCGCCGCTGATCGCCGGCCTCGCCGATCTGCCCGAAGAAAGCGGCGATTGCGGCTGCTGCGAAGGGATCGCGGTCGCCACGCCGATCAGCCCGGTCAACCGGCCCGGCCTTCCGGCGGTCGCCTACCGCCCGGGCCGCTTCGTCGATTTCCGCCGAAGCCAGCTCGCCCGGCTGTCCTCGGCCGATTTTCCGGCACTCGCCGAGCTCAAGAGCCGCGAGAATGACGACTTCTCGATCGCCCTGATCGACGCCTGGTCCTGCGTCTGCGACGTCCTCGCTTTCTACCAGGAGCGCAACGCCAACGAAGCCTGGCTCGGGACCGCGACCGAGCGCCGCTCGCTGGTCGAGCTCGGGCGGCTGATCGGCTACCGGCTTCGGCCCGGCCTCGCCGCCGGCGCCGACCTGGTCTTCCGGCTCGACAAGCCGCCCCAGGGCGATCCGCCGGTGCCGGTCCTCACCCTCCCTGTCGGGATGCGGGTCCAGAGCGTCCCCGGCGACGGCGAGACCGCTCAGACGTTCGAGACGGTCGAGGCGATCGAGGCGCGGGTCGTGTGGAACGATCTCCAGCCCCGCCAGGCCCGCCCGTCGCCGCCGGCCGCCGGCGACACCGCCGCCTGGCTCGACGGGGTCGCGACCGGCCTCAGGACCGGCGACGCCATCCTCGTTCTGAGCCGGGAGCGCGCCGAGGTGGATTTCGGCTCCGAGCGCTGGGACGTCCGCAGGCTGACCCGGGTCGCGGCCGATTCGGACGGCGGCCGGACCCGGATCGAATGGGCTCCGTCGCTCACCTCGATCGGAGCGGCGGAGGCCAGCCACCAGATCCTCGCCCTGCGCACCCGCGCCTCGCTGTTCGGCTGGAACGCGCCCGACCCGCGGCTGCTGCATACCGACACTTTGACCCGCTACGGGCTCAACACGACCACCCCGGGCGAATGGCCTTTCTCGATCAGCAAGGACGACCGGCAGATCCACCTCGACTCGATCCACCAGGGCTTCGTCGAGCAAGGCTGGGTCGCGCTGACCAGCCCGAGCGGACTGGTCGAGGTCTACAGGATCACCGAGGCGGTCGACGACGGCCGCTCCGATTACGCGGTCAGCGCGCGGGTGACCCGGCTGACCCTCGACAGCGACGAGGGCCTGGATCAGTTCCCCGCCAATTACAGGAGGGTCTCGGCCTACGGGGCGAGCGAGGCGCTCGACCTCGCCGACACGCCGATCCTGGAGCCCGTCATGGGCGACGAGATCGAGCTTACCGGGCTGGTCGAGGGGCTGGAGGAAGGCCGAAGGCTGGTCGTCCGCGGCCGCCGGGCGCAGCTCGTCGTTCTCCTGGACGGCCTCGAGCTGGTTTCCGACACAACCGGGGTCGCCAACGCCGCCCTCGAGCGCGGCGACCGGCTCACCCTGCTCGCCGAGCCGGTTCCGGTCGCCGAAGGCTCCAGCACCCTCAGCTGGCGGCTGCGCACCGACGGCGGCTTCGAGGGCTCGATCGAGGCCGCCGTCGACGCCTTCGACTATGTCGCCGCCGACGATTCGGCCGAGATCGTCTCGGAAACCGCGACCCTCGAGCTCGTCGAGCTTTCCGACGACATCCATTCGAGCCTTCGGCTCGCCGACCCGCTCGCCGCCGCTTTCGACCGCGCAAGCACGCTCGTCCACGCCAATGTCGCCGCCGCGACCCATGGCGAGGCCGCCGAGGAGATCCTCGGCGACGGCGACGCCGGCCGTCCTTTCCAGAGCTTCACCCTCAAGCAGACTCCGGTGACCCACGTCTCGGCCAAGAGCGAGACCGGTTCGGCCTCCACGCTCGAGGTGAGAGTCGACGACCTGCTGTGGAGCGAGGTCGCGACCCTCTACGGGACTGGTCCCGCCGACCGGGTCTACGAGACAAGGCTCGGCGACGACGGCAAGACCACCGTCCAGTTCGGCGACGGCCGCCAGGGCGCCCGGCCCGGCAGCGGGCGAAACAATATCGTCGCCGGATACCGCAAGGGGATCGGAGTCGCCGGATCGGTGGCGGCGAACGCCCTGACCACCGCCATCGACCGTCCCCTCGGCCTTCGCGAGGTCTTCAACCCGAATTCGGCGGGCGGCGGCCAGGATGCCGAGACCCTGGCCGCGGTGCGGTCGAGCGCGCCGGTGACGACCCTGACCCTGGGGCGGGTGGTGTCGCTGCGCAATTATGAGGATTTCGCCCGCGGCTTCGCCGGAATCGCCAAGGCCCGGGCGGACTGGGTGTGGGACGGGGAAGCCCGGCGGATCGTGGTGACGGTGGCGGGGCCCGGCGGCGAGGCGATCGATCCTTCGAGCGGCGACGTCTTCGACAATCTCAGCGCCGCCCTGCGCAGCCTCGGCGATCCGTTCGTCCGGA
>DASQJV010000345.1:0-3056 GCA_035630855.1 Allosphingosinicella sp.
TGGATACAGGGCGGCCCGGGAGATTCCTGGACCGAGGAATATTGGACCGAGCCGAGGGCCGACATCATGCTCGGCACCGGCCTGAGTGGCAAAGGCCTGGAAGTGAAGAGCTTTGAGTTCATGCGCATCCAGGGCGCTACCTTTTGGGGTTCGCCGCAGGGCCAGCCGGCGGTGCCGTTCAAGATGACCTCAATGACGCCGAACGTCGTCGTCTTCGAAAATCCGAAGCACGATTATCCCACCCGCATCTCCTACCAGCGCGAGGGGAAGATGCTGATCGCGACCGTCTCCGGTCCCGGCGGGTCGAACCCGCAGACCTGGCGCTACCGGCGGGTCCGCGACTAGCGCCCCAATTCGATCGACGGACGGCTGCCGCGCCGGCAACCCGGCCTATTTCTTTTTGCGCCGGACCTGCTCGGTGACGATCATCTGCGGCTGATCCGCGCCGGATGCGGGCTGGTACCAGGTCCGCAGGGTCACGGCGGGCCGGCCGAGCGCGGCGCCGAAGCTGTCCTCGAACACCCTGGCGCCGGGCGGCGCCGAGGCGTGGCCTTCGACCGGCTTCCAGCTTCCGGTCATGAACTTGAGGAACCCGGCCTCGACGCCCTCGGTCGACACCGGTGTCGGGACGACGATGCAGCGCTTCGACTTCGGATCGTGGAACATCCAGACCTGACCGCCCGGCGCATCGAGAACGGCGATCCGGGTCCTGTCCGGAAGGGTCCGGATCAGCGGCATGAGGGCGCCGTCCGGTAGCGAGGTCACCGAATGGAGGCCGGGCCCGGCCGTCTCGAAGCCGATGTTGAGGCCGGCGGCCGGCCGTTCGGAAGCGGCGAAGAAGCAGCCCAGCAGCCAGGCGTCCGCGGCGGCGGCGGCGACGCTCTCAGGAGCGCGGACGCCGGGGGCGATTTGCGCTCCGCCGGGGGCGGAGGCCAGCGCCGCCGCGGCGGCGCCGGCGAGGGTCCAGAGGCGCATCCGACCGGCCACTTATTTGTCCATCGCGAACAGCTGCGCCGCGATCGCGCCGGCCGGGCCCGCCATCTGGATGTGCTGGAGATAGAGGAACTGCTTCTCGACGGGCGCCCGATAGGTCTCGACCGTCGCGCCCGCGAGCGCTGGGACGCTCGGGCCCGGGCTTGCCGCCGGTCTGAAGTCGAGCCCCATGAAGGCCATGTTGGAGCGAAGCCTGGCCAGCACCTCCGCCCTGGCCCTGGGCGCATTGACGATGACCGTGCAGGCCTTGCCGGCGGCGCCGCCGAAAGCGACCTGTCCGTCCGGCAGCCTGGCTTCGACCAGGCTCATCTCGCCGACACGGGGATGGGGCTGCTTCGTGACGGTCTTGCCGAATCCGCGCGCCTCCAGCTCGGGCCCGGTCAGCGAGAATTGCCCGGCGAGGAAGAGCGGGCAGAAACCGTAGGCAAGATCCGCGGCGACCTCGTCGATCGGCTGCTCGCGAACCTGCGCGGAGTGGCCCGCCGGCTGAGCGGCCGCCGGCGCCGCGGCGATCGCCGAGGCGAAGAGGAAGAGGGGGCGGCTCCACATCGGCTCTATTTGCCTTTCGCCATCATCACGGCGGTCATCGCCGGGCTGTAATCGAGCTCGCCGCCGGCGTCGGCCACGAAGAAGACCAAAGTCACCGGCTTCGCGCCGCCGCGCTCGTAGAGGAACATCGGCGTGCCGTCGCCGAGCTTGAGCATCCTGCCGCCCTTGAACTTCTCGGCCTTGGCCCTGGACCTCACCTGGCCGAACAGGGTCACCAGCCGCTTGGCGTCGGTTTCCCCGAACCAGACGGCGCAGGTGCCGCCCTTTTCGGCCCCGCCGGCCGAGAGCACGGTCTGGCCGGTGCCCGTCCCGCGCACGGCGCGGGGGTCGCTGCCCCCCTCGATCTTTCGCCGCTCCGTGGCGACGTATCCGATCGCGGTGAGGGTCGCCGGATCCTCCAGCGACATCGTGCCCGCGATCAGCTTCGGGCAATATTCGAAAATGGCGCGCTCGACATCCGCCTGGCGCTGGGACGGTGGCGGAGCGCCGCCGCCGAGCATCGCCGCGGCGACGCAGAGGATCACAGCGGAACGAGGAGCAGCGGGGTTCATCCGGTCCTTATCCCGACGAGTCGGGAAAAGGGCAAGCGCGCCGTCGTCAGGCCGGGACGTCGGCCCTCTCGGCGAGGATCGTCAGCCCGCGCTCGCTGACCTCGGCGAAGCCGCCCTCGACGGCGATCCGCTCGGGCGTGTCGGCGAAGCCGCTGCGGTAGACGGCGATGTCGCCGTTCCTGAGCGTCGACATATAGGGCGCGTGGCCGGCGAGGACTCCGAAATCGCCCTCGGTGCCGGGGACCACGACCATGAACACCTCCTCGGAGCGGACGAGCCGCTCCGGGGTGACCAGCTCGAAGTGGAGGTCGGCCATTACGCCGCCTCGGCCGCCAGGCGCTGGGCCTTCTCGACCGCTTCCTCGATCCCGCCGACCATGTAGAAGGCGGCCTCGGGGAGATGGTCATACTCGCCGTCGACCACCGCCTTGAACGAGCGGACGGTATCCTCGACCTGGACGAACTTGCCGGGGATTCCGGTGAAGACCTCGGCGACGTGGAAGGGCTGGGAGAGGAAGCGCTGGATCTTCCGAGCGCGGCTGACCGTCAGCTTATCCTCCTCGCTCAGCTCGTCCATGCCGAGGATGGCGATGATGTCCTGGAGCGACTTGTAGCGCTGGAGGATCTCCTGGACGGCGCGGGCGGTGTCGTAATGCTCCTGGCCGACGGTTCGGGCGGTGAGCACGCGCGAGGTCGAGTCGAGCGGGTCGACCGCCGGGTAGATGCCGAGCTCCGAGATGGCGCGCGACAGCACGGTGGTGGCGTCGAGGTGGGCGAAGGACGTGGCCGGAGCCGGATCGGTGAGATCGTCGGCGGGCACGTAGATCGCCTGGACCGAGGTGATCGAGCCCTTGTTGGTCGAGGTGATCCGCTCCTGGAGCGCGCCCATGTCGGTCGACAGGGTCGGCTGGTAGCCCACGGCCGAGGGGATTCGGCCGAGCAGCGCCGACACTTCCGAGCCCGC
>DASQJV010000346.1:0-2883 GCA_035630855.1 Allosphingosinicella sp.
GTCGTCGCCCGCAAGGTTCTGCTCGCCACCGGGGTCACCAACCGCCGGCCGCCGATGGACGAGGAGCTTCACGACGAGGCGCTGGCCCGCGGCCTGATCCGCTACTGCCCGATCTGCGACGGCTACGAGGTGACCGACAAGTCGGTGGGGGTGATCGGCGACGACAGCCATGGCATCGCGGAAGCGGTGTTCCTGCGCGGCTTCACCACGGACATCACCCTGATCGCGCCCCACGCGGCCCATGATTTCAGCGCCGAGGACCGGGCCCGGCTCGAGGAATATGGGATCAGGACGGTCGACGGCCCCTGCTCGGCCGTCGCCGCGCATGACGACTGCATCGTCGTCGACACCGCCGACGGCCATTACACCTTCGACAGCGTCTATCCGGCGCTCGGCTCCGACACCCATACCGAGCTCGCCGAGCAGGTCGGCGCCGAGCTTTCCGGCGAGACCGGATGCATCGTCGTCGACAGCCACCAGCGCACCAGCGTCCCCGGCCTCTACGCCGCCGGAGACGTGGTGCTCGGCCTCGACCAGATCAGCCACGCCATGGGCGAAGGCGGGGTGGCGGCGACCACCATCCGCAACGACCTGGCGAAGGAGCGGCCGATCCGGCGCGAGGCGCTGAGCGGGTCGGTCGCGGCGAAGAGCGGCTCGTAAGCGTCATCCCGGCGAAAGCCGGGATCCATGAACACCGACGGTTGGACGATCCTTGCCGCAGTGTTCATGGATCCCGGATCAAGTCCGGGATGACGACCGACGGTCAGGCCAGGAATTCCGGGTCGGCGACGATGCGGCCTTCGGCGAGGTCGGCGACCCCTTCGCGGAACGGCACCATCGCCCGCCGCCCGTCCGGCTTCTCGATCTCGAGCAGGTCGCCGGCGCCGAAATCCTCGACCGCGACGACCCGGCCGAGCGGTTCGCCGACCGGGCTCTCGCAGGGCAGGCCGATCAGGTCGGCGTGATAATATTCCCCCTCCTCGAGGGCCGGCAGAGCCGAGCGGGGGACGGTGACGAGCTGGCCGCGAAGCGCCTCGGCGGCGGTGCGGTCGGCGATTTCGGCGAAGCGGGCGATCGGGGTGCGGTCGCCCTTGAGCGAAGCGAGGGTGAGGAGCCGGTCCCCTACCCTCACCTGCTTGTGGCGCTTGAGGCTGTCCGCGCTCTCGGCGAACAGCTTCAGCCGCACCTCGCCGCCGATGCCGTGGGCTCCGGCAACGGCGGCGAGAGCGACCTGGTCCTCCGCCAAGGCTATTCGGCCTTTTCGGCGCCCTCGGCGGGAGCGGCTTCGTCGGAGCCCTCGGCCGGATCGCTGGTCGAGACGCCCTCGTTGGTGGCCTCGTCGGCGGGAGTCGCCTCGCCCTCGGCGGCCTGAGCCTCCTCGACGGCCGGCGCCACTGCGGCGGCGGGAGCCTCCTCGGCGGCCGGAGCTTCCTCGGCGGCCGGAGCCTCCTCGGCGGCGGGAGCTTCCTCAGCGGCCGGAGCCTCCTCGGCGGCGGGAGCCTCCTCGGCGGCCGGAGCCTCCTCGGCGGCCGGAGCCTCCTCGACCGGAGTCTCCTCAGCGGCAGGAGCTTCCTCGGCGGCCGGCGCTTCGGCGGCGGCTTCCTCGGCGACGACCTCGTCGGCGGCGGGAGCCTCCTCGACGGCGGCGGTCTCTTCCTCGGCCGGAGCGGCGGCGGCTTCGGCCTCGCGGGCGGCGCGCTCCTCGGCGCGCTCCTTGGCCTTGTCGCCGGGGACGCCCTTGTTCGGGTTGTTGCGGGCGGCGCGCTCGCGGACCCCGGCGGCGTCGAGGAAGCGGGCGACCCGGTCGCTCGGCTGGGCGCCCACCGAGAGCCAGTGGCGGGCGCGGTCGGCGTCGAGCTTCACCCGCTCGGGGCTGTCCTTGGGCAGCAGCGGATTGTAGCTGCCGATCCGCTCGATGAACTTGCCGTCGCGCGCGGTGCGGGCGTCGGCGACGACGATCTTGTAATAAGGGCGCTTCTTCGCGCCGCCCCGGGAAAGCCGGATTGAAACTGCCATCTTCTTGTTCCTTCTGTGTAGCTTGAGACTATTTCTTCATGAATTTTTCGAAACCGGGCGGAAGGTTCATCGGCGCTCCGCCCGGACCGGGAAGGCCCGGCATTCCCCCTGCCCCGCCGCCCGGCAGCCCGGGCATTCCGCCAAGCCCGCCGCCGCCGAACAGGGCGCCGAGCTTGCCGAGGCCGCCCATCTTGCGGATCTTCTTCATCATCCCGGCCATGTCCTGGTGCATCTTGAGGAGCTTGTTGACCTCCTGCACCGTCCTGCCCGAGCCCTTGGCGACCCTTATCTTGCGCTTGGCGTTGAGGAGCTGGGGCTGCTTGCGCTCCCTGGGGGTCATCGACGAGATGATCGCGTCGAGATGGACGAGCACCTTGTTGTCGACCCCGCTCGCCTCCATCGCCCCGGCGACCTTCTTCATTCCCGGCAGCATCCCGGCGAGCCCGGTCAGCCCGCCCATGCGCTGCATCTGGCCGAGCTGGGCGCGAAGGTCGTCGAGGTCGAACTGGCCCTTGGCCATCTTCCGGGCCATCGCCTCGGCTTCTTCGACCTGGATCGTCTCCTGGGCGCGCTCGACCAGGCTGACGACGTCGCCCATGCCGAGGATGCGGCCGGCAACCCGCTCGGGATGGAAGGGCTCGAGCGCGTCGATCGCCTCGCCGACTCCGGCGAACTTGATCGGCTTGCCGGTGACCGCGCGCATCGACAAAGCGGCGCCGCCGCGGGCGTCGCCGTCGAGGCGGGTCAGGACGATCCCGGTCAGCGGCACCTGGGCTGAGAAGCTGGAGGCGACGTTGACCGCGTCCTGACCGGTCAAAGCGTCGACGACGAGCAATATTTCGGCCGGCGAGGAGACGTCGGCGACCG
>DASQJV010000347.1:0-5460 GCA_035630855.1 Allosphingosinicella sp.
TGAGGTCGATTTCGCGGCGCTGCCCTGGGACGACGAAGCGGTCTACGAATTGCTCCAGCGCGGCGACACGGTCGGCGTCTTCCAGCTCGAATCGGAAGGCATGAGGCGGACCCTGGCGGCGGTGAAGCCGACCAGCTTCGAGGACATCATCGCCCTCGTCTCGCTCTACCGGCCCGGCCCGATGGACAATATCCCGATGTTCGGGGCCCGCAAGAACGGCCGCGAGCCGATCGAATATCCGCACGCCCTGCTCGAGCCGGTGCTCAGGGAGACCTACGGCATCTTCGTCTACCAGGAGCAGGTGATGGAGGCCGCCAAGGTCCTCGCCGGCTTCAGCCTCGGCGAGGCCGACCTGCTCCGCCGCGCGATGGGCAAGAAGATCAAGTCCGAGATGGACGCCCAGCGCGCCGGCTTCGTCGCCGGCTGCGAGCGGGTCAACAAGATCCCCAGGGGCAAGGCCAACGAGCTGTTCGACTTGATCGACAAGTTCGCCGGCTACGGCTTCAACAAGAGCCACGCCGCCGCCTACGCCCTGATCGCCTACCAGACCGCCTGGCTGAAGGCGCACCATCCGGTCGAATTCTACGCCGCCTCGATGTGCTTCGACATCCACCAGACCGACAAGCTCGCAATCTTCACCGACGACATGCGGCGGATGGAGGTCGAATGCCTGCCGCCGTCGATCAACGCCAGCGAGGCGGAATTCTCGGTGGAGGAGATGGCCCCCACTCCGTTCGGCCTGAGCTTGTCGAAGGCCTCTCCTTCTTCCACGGGCGAGTCAGAAAATGAGGGCTTCGACAAGCTCAGCCCGAACGGTGGAAGGGCCGAGCCGCCCCTCCTCGCCGTCCGCTACGCGCTCGGCGCGCTCAAGGGCGTCGGCGAGAAGGCGATGGAGCAACTGGTCGAGGAGCGGCGCGCCAACGGCGCCTTCAAGTCGCTCGAGGACTTCGCCGAGCGGGTGGATCCGCGCCTTCTCAACCGCCGCCAGATCGAGAGCCTCGCCGGCGGCGGCGCCTTCGATCCGCTCGATCCCAACCGGGCCGCCGTTTTCGCCGCGGCCGAGACCCTCCTCGCCCACGCCGCGAGCGCCGCCGACGCTCGCGAGAGCGGGCAGGGCGGGCTGTTCGGCGGCGGCGAGTCGAACGTCGTCCCGATCCGGATGCCGGTCGCGGCGACCTGGACCTTGGCCCAGCGCATGGCAGCCGAGAAGGAATCGTTCGGCTTCTATTTCTCGGCCCATCCGGTCGACCGCTACCGCCACCTCGCCGAAGCCCATGGCGCGAAAAGCTATTCGGCCCTCGCCTCGCTCCCCGCGCCTGCGGACGGCGGCCGGACCGGGGCGGTGATGGCCGGGATGGTCGAGGAGGCGCGCTGGCGCACCTCCGCCCGCGGCCGCCGCTATTTGATGGCGACCATGTCCGACAGCTCCGGCCAGTTCGTCGCCACCGTGTTCGACGACGACGCCTCGGCCCAGGTCGAGGCGGCCGCCAAATCGGGCGCCTGCGCCCTGCTCAACGTCGAGCTCGACCGCCGGCCGGGCGAGGAGGCGCCCCGGGTCACGATCCGGTCGCTGCAATTGTTCGAGGCCCTGTCGAAGCGGGCCCGGCTCCAGCTCGAGGTGGAAGTCGACGACGTCGGCGCGATCGCCCGCCTCCAGGCCGCGACCGCCGACGAGCGGGGCGGCCATGGCGAGCTTCATCTCAAGGTGAAGCTCGACCGGGGCGAAGCCCTG
Source organism: Allosphingosinicella sp. (assembly GCA_035630855.1). Lineage (GTDB taxonomy): Bacteria > Pseudomonadota > Alphaproteobacteria > Sphingomonadales > Sphingomonadaceae > Allosphingosinicella. The sequence continues at coordinate 1,733 of DASQJV010000347.1, forward strand.
CTGGTGCTCGGCCGCGACTTCCGGCTCGACGCCGAGCTCGCCGCCCGGCTCGAGCGGATCGAGGGGGTCGCCGCCGTCCGCCTCTCCGTCGCGCCCCAGGCCCGGCTTGCGCTCGTTTCCTGAGCGCATAGACTAGGCCCTCCATCAGGGGAAAGATCATGCTCGGAGGTATGCAGGACTGGCCGCTCAGGATCATGCGGATCCTCGACCATGCGGAGCGCGAGCACGGCACTCGCGAGCTGGTTTCGCTCTACGCCGACGGGCGGACCGTCCGCACCGACTGGGCGGGAGTCGCCCGCGACTCGCGAAAGCTGGCGCGGGCGCTCGAACGGCTCGGCCTGAAGCCCGGCGACCGGGTCGGCACCCTGGCGATGAACCACGCCCGCCACGTCGTCGCCTGGTACGGAGCGATCGGGATGGGCGCGGTCATCCACACCATCAACCCGCGCCTGTTCGACGAGCAGCTGGTCTACATCGCCAACCATGCCGAGGACCGCGTGCTCTTCTACGACTCGGCCTTCGCGCCCCTCGTCGAGCGGCTGAAGACGCGCTGGACGAGCATCGAGCATTATGTCTGCTTCGACAATGGCGAGTTCGACGCTCTGATCGCGCCGGAGGATGACGATTATCGCTGGGTCGAAGGCGACGAGCGCGATCCGGCGATGCTCTGCTACACCAGCGGCACGACCGGGAACCCCAAGGGCGTGCTCTACGAGCACCGCTCCACCGTGCTCCACGCCATGGTCCAGATGAGCCCCGACGTCTTCGATCTTTCCGCCCGGGCGGTGGTGCTCCCGGTCGTCCCGATGTTCCACGCCGCCGGCTGGGCCTTGCCCTTCTGCACGGCGATGTGCGGCGGCAAGATGGTCTTCTCCGCCGATTACACGCCCCAGGTCATGTGCGACCTGATGAAGGCGGAAGGCGTGACCCACACGGCGGGAGTGCCGACCGTCTGGCTCGCCCTGGTCAACCATGTCGAGTCGACCGGGGAGGATCTCGGCAAGCTCACCACCGTCCATATCGGCGGCTCGGCGGCGCCACGGGCGATGATCGAATGGTTCATGGACCGGGACATCAGGGTCGGCCACGCCTGGGGGATGACCGAGATGTCGCCGCTCGGGACGGTCGGAGCGGGCAGCGGCGACTGGGACGTGCTCAGCCGCGAGCAACGCGTCGCCCTCTTGTGCAAGCAGGGCAGGGTGCCGTTCGGTGTCGAGCTCCGCACCGTCGACGAGGAGGGCAACGTCCTTCCCCGCGACGGCAGGACCTCGGGCCGCCTCCAGACCCGCGGGCCCTGGATCATCCGCCAGTATTTCCAGGACGGCGGCGGCGAATGCATCGACGAGGACGGCTGGTTCGACACCGGCGACGTCGCCGCGCTGCACCCGGACGGGGTCCTCCAGATCACCGACCGCTCCAAGGACGTGATCAAGTCCGGCGGCGAGTGGATCAGCTCGATCGACCTCGAAAATGCGGCCGTCGGCTGCCCGGGAGTCGCCGAAGCGGCCGCGGTCGGGGTGAAGCACCCTAAGTGGGACGAGAGGCCGATCCTGCTGGTGGTCAGGAAAGCGGGATCGGACGTGTCTCCGCAGCAGATAATCGACCATCTGTCGGGCCATGTCGCCAAATGGTGGCTGCCCGACGAGATAGTGTTCGTCGAGAGCCTCCCCCACACGGCGACCGGCAAGCTGCTCAAGACGGCGCTCAGGGAAGAATATCGCGACTATAAGCTGGCCAGCGCGGCCTGATTTGCCTCCCCATCGCAGATGGGGAGGGGGACCAGCGAAGCTGGTGGAGGGGTGATCGGTCGTTGAGCCAGAGCTAGGTCACCCCTCCACTGCCTTCGGCGGTCTCCCTCCCCAAGCTCCGCATGGGGAGGCAATCAAAGCAGCCGAAGCTGCGCCCCCTGCGGCGGCACGAACAAATCCGTCCGCAGCCTGCGCTTCTCCCGGTTCAGCCCGTGCTTCTTCGCCGCCACCTCGAAGCGGACCCTGAGCAGCTCCGCCCACGGCCCCTGGCCCTGCATCCGGGTGAACCAATTGGGGTCGTTGTCTTTGCCGCCGCGCATCGAGCGGATGATGTTCATCACCTTGTCGGCGCGGTCGGGGAAATGCTCGTCGAGCCAGGCGCGGAACAAAGGCGCCACCTCGTGGGGCAGGCGCACCGGGAGGAAGAAGGCGCCCTCCGCTCCCGCGTCCGCCGCCGCCTCGACGATATGCTCGACCTCATGGTCGGTGATCCCGGGGATGACCGGGGCGATGGCGACGATGGTCGGAACGCCGGCCTCGCTCAGAGTCTTCACCGCGGCCAGCCGCTTTCGGCCCGAGGGCGCCCGGGGCTCGAGGGTGCGGGAGATTTCAGGGGTCAGCGAGGTCACCGACAGGGCGACCCGAGCGAGACCCCGGGCGGCCATCGGCGCGAGGATGTCGAGGTCGCGAAGGACCCGGTCGGACTTGGTCGTGATCGTTACCGGATGCCCGGTCTCGGCGAGCACCTCCAGCACCGAGCGGGTGATCCGCCACTTCGCTTCGATCGGCTGGTAGGGATCGGTGTTGGTCCCGATCGCCATCGAGCGGACGGCATAGCCGGGCCTGGCCAGCTCCTCGCGAAGAATCTTCGCCGCGTCGGGCTTGGCGAACAATCTGGTCTCGAAATCGAGGCCTGGGGAGAGATCGTGGAAGGCGTGGGTCGGCCGGGCGAAGCAATAGATGCAGCCATGCTCGCAGCCGCGATAGGAATTGATCGAACGGTCGAAGCCGATGTCGGGCGAGCGGTTCCAGGCGATGATCGACTTCGGCTTCTCGACCGTGACGATGGTCCGGAGCGGGGGAGGGCCGTCGTCGACCTCGTCGCGCGTGTCCAGCCAGTCGCCGTCGGCCTCGCGCAGGGGCAGGTTGAAGCGGGCCGGAGTCCGGTTCTCGGGCGCTCCGCGGCCGTGGCGGGCTTCGGGTCGGTGCATGGGCTGGATATAGCGGACCAATGAGAACGGATCAAGAACTCATCCTCCCCATGGGGGAGGATTATTCGTCCGCGCCATAGGCCAGCTTGGTCTCGTCCGGCTTGAGCCTGACCGCGCCGGCGCCGGCCATTCCGGGGAACTTGGGCCACATGCCCTGGGCCAGTGCGGCTCGGCTCGGGCCGGGCTTGCCGGCCTCCTCTTCGTAGATCCAGTAATTGCGGAGGACGATCGGAACGTAGCCCCTGGTCTCCCAATAAGGCAGCGATTCGATGTAGAGCAGGGGGTCGCCCTTGTCGAAGCGGCGGGCGTTCCACTCGGCGACCGGCACCGGCCCGGCATTGTAGGCGGCGATCACCTTGGGCAGCAGGCCGCCGGTGGCGTGATGGTCGCGCAGGGTCTCGATATAGGACTGGCCGAACTCGATGTTCGCAGCCGGGCTGGTCAGCAGGTTGCGGTCGAACGGCTCGCCGCGGGCGCGGGCGATGTCGCCGGCGGTGCCCGGCCGGACCTGCATCAGCCCGACCGCCCCGGCCGGGCTGACCACCGAGGTCCGGAAGTTCGATTCCTGGAGGGCGTGCGCGAAAGCGAGCGACGGGTCGACCCGCCAGCCCCGGGTCGGCTGCCAGTCGGGCCGCGGGTAGCGGGCGGCGAAGTTGACGCTGGCGCCGCGCGGCGCGTTGTGGGCCAGCCAATATTGGGCTCCGGGGAGGTTGAGGTCGGCGGCGAGATGGAGGAGAGCGTTGTGGTCGCCCGATCCGCCGATCCGGGC
>DASQJV010000348.1:0-3746 GCA_035630855.1 Allosphingosinicella sp.
CATCAGGATGATCCCGAGACTCCGATGGAGGCGGTGATCGAAGCGTTCGACCGGCTGGTCAGGGCCGGCAAGGTGCGCGCCCTGGGAGCGTCCAACTTCACCGCCGAGCGGCTCGGCCGGGCGCTGTCGCTGGCGGACGACATGGGGACGAGCCGCTACGAGGTGCTCCAGAACGAATATCATCTGCTCGAACGCGGCAAGCTCGAGGGCGAGCTCCAGCGGCTCTGCCTGGACGAGGAGGTCGCGGCGCTGCCCTTCTACGGGCTCGCCTCGGGCTATCTCACCGGCAAATATCGCAGCGAGGCGGATTACGGCCGGAGCGTCCGGGGCGACCGGATGGCGAAATATCTCGAAGGGCGCGGCCCCGCCGTCCTCGCCGTGCTCGACGAGATCGCCGGGGAGACCGGCGCGACCCAGGCGCAGATCGCCCTCGCCTGGGTCGCCGCCCAGCCGGCGGTCGCCGCCCCGATCGCCAGCGCCCGGACGCTGCCGCAGATGGAGGAGCTGCTGGGCGCGATGAACCTGGAGCTGACGCCCGCACAGCTGGCCCGGCTGGACGAAGTGTCGTCGGCGGCCTGAAGCCATAACCGCCATCCCGGAACCTTATCGGCTATTCCCGACGGGTTGGTTCGAAACGGATCGACTAGTTGAACGGTCCCCCTTCCCGCGCGGCTTACGTTCGCGTAAAGAGGCGGCAGGGGCTTCTGGCCCGGACGCGTGATGGGACGCGTCTCGGGCGAAGGGTGCAGCCGGGCATGGCCCGGGGAAAGTCGCGCACCGAAGGGGAGGCCCATGGATGAACTCTGAGCCATCGGAAACGGGAATCTCGAGCCATCAGGTCGAGGGCTTGCACGCGAAGCTCAACGACCTGCTGGAAACGCTCGACAAAGCGGAGATGCACGGAGCGGCCGCCTACGTCTCGATGGCGCTCGATTCGATCCGGCGCGACTATCCGGAAATCAGTTCGACTCGCTGAAATATTGAGTGAGGCGAGTGATCGCCTGCGGCGTGAGCTCGAGATAGGTGCTTCGCGCGTCGGCCGGGTGGGGACGTCGCACGACCAGCGCTTCCTGGACGAGATAGGCGATGTGGCGAAGCGCCGTCGTGGTCGGAGCGCAGGCCGCCATGCACGCGGTCGAGACGGTGACCTTGCGACCTTCGAGCGTGCTCACGAACAGCTCGAGCAATATGTCCCAGGACGGATCGCAGAACAGGCGCCGCCCGAACAAGGCGTAGAGCCTGCGGCGCGCGGCGCAGGCTTCCGCCGCCGCCGCCAGCACCGACGACTGGGCCGCCGGGCCCGAATCGCGGCGGGACGTCTCGATCAGCCGATGCAGCCTCGACTCGATCTCAAGAATTATTCGCTCGGTCTCGGTGGCAAGATTGCTCGAATCTTCCGGCCCGTGCCTGCCTGTCGGCTGTGCGACCATTACGCGGCTCTCCGAAGGGGTTCCACTATGCGCAGCACCGGAGCCCTAATCCGTAACCGGCTGCGCATGTCCTGCAGTGTGCCCGGCGGCAGGTCGATCTGCAAGGCCTGAAGCTGCTCCCCTTCGACCCAGGTCGGAAGGCCCAGCGGAGTCACCTGCCAGCCGACCGAAAGCAGGGCCGGGACCCGGTGCGCCTCGGCGACGAGCGTATAGCGGCGGATGGCGTTCGACTCGGCGAACTCGACCAGCGCCAGAGCGAGCAGCCGGTGGACCCTCAGGATGGTGGTGCCGGAGGCGTCCGCGGGCCGGGTCACCAGCCGCGATATCTCCCAACAATCATCTCCGCCCGGAACCCCACCCGGGCAGAGATGACTGAAGAGAGTGCTCAGCATATGGGGGCGTGAGGACGGGAGAAGCCTCACTGACCCCTGATGGTGGCCTTCCGAAGATCTGGCGAGCAGGTAGATCGCATAATCGTCGTCGAACTGATCGACCTCGAGCCAGCTACCCTTTGCCGGCAGACGCCATCCCAAACGATCTACGAACACCTGCTTCCGGTCATGGTGCATCTCCATGAGCGCCGCTGCGAACCCGAGGCGGCTTTCCGGAAGGACCAAATCAATCATTGCTTCGCCTCCGACGCCCTAGGTCCGCGATCGGCGGCTCGAATCCCACCCCGGTAGTTACCGGGTGGGGGCGCGGGCCCGCGCACGTGTAGGGTCCCGGCCACAGGAGCCCCCGTGACCGCACCTTTCCTGCCGCCCATCGCCCACCGGGAGAAGCCGCCGGTGATCCGCCGCGACTTCCCGCGCGTGAGCGGCCGCGACCTCGAATCGGTGCCGGGCAAGCGCGGCCTGCCCTTCTTCGGGATCCTTCCCGAGGCGGTCCTCGACCCGCTCGCCTTCGCCCGGCGGATGCACGAGGCCTATGGGCCCGTCCATCGCTTCCGTGCCTGCGGAAACTGGAACGTCCAGCTCATCGGGCCGGAAGCGAACGAGTTCGTCCTGTTCGACGAGGCGCGCAATTTCTCGGCTGAAGGCGGATGGAAGCCGGTCTTCGGCCGGCATTTCGACGGCGGCCTGCTGCTTCGCGACGGCGCCAACCATCAGTGGCACCGCAAGCTGATCGCCGGCGCCTTCAAGGCGGAGCAGCTTCAGGCCTATCTGGACATCTTCGCCTCGAACAACGAATCCTCGCTCGCCCGCTGGTCCGGGCGCACGCTCGACGTTTACGAGCTCGCCCAGCAGCTCACCTTCGCCAACGGCTACGCCGCGTTCCTCGGGCGCGACCCGGCGCTCGCCACCCGCGACGACCTGCTCGCCTTCCGCTATCTGATGCGCTCCGCCACCGCCCTGGTCACGGCGCCGCTGCCGGGCACGGCCGAATCGCGGGCCGCCTGGGCGACCCGTCATGTCGGGGGCCTGATCCGGCCGATGCTGTCCGAGCCGGTCGACCCGGGGCGCACCGACCTGCTCGCCGTGCTCTGCAGGATGCGCACGGCCGGGCTGCTCGACGAGCGCGAGATCATCGCCCATCTCACCTTCACGATCGCGGCGTCCTTCGACGCCTTGTCCTCGGGAACGGTCTCGACCCTCTATTATCTGGCGGCCAATCCCCAATGGCAGCCGGCCCTGCGCGAAGAGCTGTGCGGAAACGTGCCGGACCGCCGCCGGATCGGGCTGGCCGACCTCGCGCGCTGCGAGACGTCCGAATGGGCGGTGAAGGAGGCCCTGCGCCTCAATGCCGCGGCGCCCGTCCTGTGGCGGCGGTCGACGAGGCCGTTCGAGTTCGGCGGCCACGCCTTTCCGGAAGGCACGATCACCGGAGTCAATCCGATGCTGACCCACCTCCTGCCCGAGATTTGGAAAGAGCCCGGCCGGTTCGACCCGGGCCGCTTCTCGCCGCAGCGTTCGCTCGGGCGGCACCGATTCGCCTTCATCCCGTTCGGCGGCGGAGCCCATGGCTGCCTCGGCGCCAATTTCGCCTATCTCCAGGTCCGGGCGCTGCTGCGCTGCCTGCTGGAAGGGCACGAGCTCGTCGCCCCCGCCGGACCGCCGCCGCGCTGGTACCATTGGCCCAATTGCCGGCCGCGGGGGAGGTTGCGGATCAGTCTGCGCCGGCTCTGAGCCCGTTCATCGCCGCCGGGCGATGAAGGGGATGTCAGTCGATCACCTCGGAGAAGCAGATCTCGCTTCGGAACAGGGCTCGGACGAGCAGCTGCGAGCGGGTCGCGACGGAGTAGCGGCGCTTGGCCGCCTCGATATGCTCGTTGACCGTCTTGGGCCGGATGGCGAGCAGGTCCGCGATCACCGAATC